>NZ_DBHLDX010000131.1:0-1786 GCF_057312375.1 Fretibacterium sp. | reverse complement strand
CCGTATTTTTTCAAAAAACTGTGCTATCCTGAAAAAAGCTGACGGCTGTGGGCTGACTATGGCCGTCAAAATCTTGGGAAGGGAAGCGGAACGGGTTGCAGGAGAGGACAAAGGCGCGCGCGCTCTTGCTGAAGGGCGCCCTGGTCTGGACGGGACGCGGCGATGGGTTTCATGAGCTGGACGTCGCCGTCCGGGGCAGCCGGATCGTGGCGGTGGGGAAGGGGCTCTCGCCCGAGGAGGGCGCGGAGGTGGAGGACCTGAAGGGCTTTCGCGTGACGCCGGGCCTGATCGACGCCCACACGCACATTGGCGTCTGCCCGGAGGGCTTCCCTCAGGCGACGATGGCGGACGACAACGACATGGTGGACCCCGTGACGCCGCATCTGCGGGCCCTGGACGCGCTCTACCCCGACGACGCGGCCTTTGAGGACGCCCTGTCGGGAGGCGTGACCTGCGTCCAGGCGCTGCCGGGAAGCGGCAACGTCATCGGAGGACAGGGCGTCGTGGTCAAGACGCGGCCGGACGTGGTGGAGCGCATGACCGTCGTGCCCTGCTCTGCCATGAAGGCTGCGCTGGGCGAGAACCCCGTGAGCGTCTACAAGCCGAAGGACAAGTTGCCCACGACCCGCATGGGGAACGCGGCCGTCCTGCGTGGCGCGCTGGTGGGCGCTCAGAACTACCTGGCCCGTCAGGAGGCTGCCAGGAGAAAGGATGAGCCGGCGGAGCGCGATCTGGGCATGGAGGCGCTGGCTGCCGTGCTGCGTCGGGAGATGACCCTCAGCGTCCACTGTCATCGGCTGGACGACATCCAGACCGCCGTCCGCATCGCGGAGGAATTCGGCCTGAAGTACAGCCTGGAACACTGCACGGAGGGGCGACAGATCGCCGCGTGGCTGGGGGCGAAGAAGGCCTTTGCGGCCGTGGGGCCCATGCTGACCTCGCGCTCCAAGATCGAGCTGAGGAACCAGTCCTGGCAGAACCCCGTCGACCTCTGGCGGGCCGGCGTACACTTCTGCCTCATCACGGATCACCCCGTGATCCCCATCGCAAACGTCGTCACCTGCGTTGCCCTGGCCGTGCGGGCGGGCCTGCCGCCGGACGAAGCGCTGCGGGGGGTCACGCTCTACGCGGCGGAGCACCTGGGCCTTGAGGGGCGACTGGGCTCCATCGAGCCGGGGAAGGACGCGGACCTGACCGTCTGGGATGGGGACCCCCTGGACGCCCGAACCCACGCGGTGACGACCTACGTCGATGGCGTGGCCGCGTGGAGGCGACCCTGAAGCGCAGGGCCGGTGCGAGACGATGAAGCGGGGAGCCGTCCGGCTCCCCGCTTCCCTCTCAATAGCTCACGTTCCCCTTCGTGTGGGGAGCGGGCTTATGCCCCCGGCTTCGTCCCCATGGGCATGATGCAGAGGACGTCGTCGTCGTCCTGCAGTCCCAGGAAGTCTTCGATGTCGTCCTCCCGGACGGAGCGGATGTAGCGCGTACCGACGCCCACGGCTCCGGCGGCCAGGTAGACGTCCTGAGCCATCGCCCCCGCGGCGACGGCCGCGAACTCTTCCTCATCGTCGTCGTCCTTGAACTTCCTGGAGAGGGCTTCGGAATCCGAGACGAGGATCAGGGTGCAGGGAGCCTTTGCGACGAAGTCCTGCTTGCCGATCCGTCCCCGGACGTCCGCACCGGAGACCTCCTTCAGCGCGTGGGCCTTCCAGTCGTACAGGAAGACCCCGTCGGCCCGTGCCACGTAGACTTTGACGTAGGGCTCCATCCCCATGGCCATCGGCAC
>NZ_DBHLDX010000130.1:0-2034 GCF_057312375.1 Fretibacterium sp. | reverse complement strand
CGCGCACAAGACGTGAGAGGTATCATAGCAAAATAAAGTCTTGGATGTCAAGCTAGGACGCGCCGATTGGCCTTAAAAAGTTGTTGAAAGCAATCGAAAGCAATCATCATTATAAAAGAGTTCGAAGACATCGGCATCAATCGCTTGGACCTTGTACGCATCTGACGGCTGTGAGGGCCAGAAGCAGGGAGAGCAGCAAAACTCTGGCGGCCCGTTCTCGGAGTGAGGCTGTGGGCATGTCATGGCATACCGACCAGGACGGGACGGAACGGCCTTCGAGGGCCGCGGCGAGGGCTTACCATATCTATACGGTACGCCGCTCACCTCTTGAGGCCCGATGTGCACCGTCACTTTTACCGGAACCTATCATTTTTTCAAAATGGCCCTTGACAAAACGAGGAGTGTCGATTAAATTAGATTTAAACTAATTCCAGGAAGGAGGTGAGGCATGACAAAGTATGCCAGCGGGATCCTGGACATCGTCAGCAAGCCGGGCGGGCACCTTACGGCCGAACAGATCTTCTGGGAGATGAAGCAGCGGCACCCCGCCATCGTCATGGCGACGATCTACAACAACCTGAACGCCCTCTGCTCTCAGGGGGCGATCCGGAGGCTGAGGCTGGAGGGACAGCCGGACCGCTACGACCGGACCATCCGGCACGACCACATGGTCTGTCGGCGCTGCGGAGAGTTGACGGACGTCTTCATCGGGGACCTGACGGACCGCCTGAAGGCGGAGACGGGGGTTGAGGTCGACTTCTACGAACTGAAGATCTCCTGGATCTGCAAGAAGTGCCGCGAGAAGGAAGCTTCCGCGGAGCGTGAGGAACGGAGCAATCCGACCGGAAGGGAGCGCGGAACGGGTTCTGCCTCTCGATAGAGCGGAGGGCCGGGCAAGCCGGCCAAAACATTCATAGTAGTAGTATATTTGGGAGGATTTTTTTCATGTCGATGATCAACAAAGAAGTGAGCGATTTCAAGGTTCAGGCGTACCACAAGGGCGAGTTCAAGACCGTGACGAAGGCGGACATCCTGGGCAAGTGGAGCGTCTTCTTCTTCTATCCTGCGGACTTCACCTTCGTCTGCCCCACGGAGCTCGAGGACCTGCAGAACAAGTACGCCGACTTCCAAAAGGCGGGCTGCGAGATCTACTCGGTGTCCACGGACACCCACTTCGTCCACAAGGCGTGGCACGACGAGTCCGATCGCATCGGGAAGATCACCTACCCCATGCTGGCGGACCCCACGCACGCGCTGAGCAAGGACTTCGAGGTGCTGATCGAGGACGCGGGGCTGGCGGAGCGCGGCAGCTTCATCGTCAACCCGCAGGGCAAGATCGTGGTGTATGAGGTCAACGCCGGCAACGTGGGGCGCAACGCCGACGAGCTGTTCCGCCGCCTTCAGGCCAGCCAGTTCGTGGCCGAACACGGCGACCAGGTCTGCCCGGCCAAGTGGCAGCCCGGGGCGGAGACCCTGAAGCCCAGCCTGGACCTCGTCGGCAAGCTCTAATGGACGATCGGAACTTTTACGACGTCGTCGTCGTGGGAGGAGGCCCTGCCGGTTTAACGGCAGGCCTCTACCTCGCCCGCGCCTGCTACCGGGTTCTGGTCGTCGAGAAGGAAACCTTCGGAGGGCAGATCACCATCACCTCCGAGGTGGTCAACTACCCTGGGGCGGGCCGGACGGACGGCAGGGCCCTGACCGAAACCATGCGCGCCCAGGCGGAGAGCTTCGGGGCGGAGTTCCTGATGGCGGACGTCACGAACCTGGAGCTGGACGGGGACGTCAAGAAGGTTCACACGGATCGCGGCGTCTTCTCCTGTTTCGGGGTGCTGATCGCCACCGGAGCACACCCCCGCGTGCTGGGATTCCCCGGCGAGACGGAGTTCCGCGGCCGCGGCGTGGCCTACTGCGCCACGTGCGACGGCGAGTTCTTCACGGGCAAGGAGGTCTTCGTCGTCGGGGGCGGGTTCGCCGCAGCGGAGGAGAGCGTCTTCCTGACCCGCTACGCCCGCCACGTGACGGTTCTCGTGC
>NZ_DBHLDX010000129.1:0-2070 GCF_057312375.1 Fretibacterium sp. | reverse complement strand
GGCGAGGCGAACGGCAAGGTGGTGGACCCGCTGGCGCTGCTGTCGCTGACGGGCGACTCGGAGCCTGAACCGGGCCCCGGCGGGAAGGACAGCGGCGGCGGTGGCGGGTGTAACGCTGGCCTTGGCTGGCTGCTGCTCGCTGCAGTTGTTCCAGCTGCACTGAAGCGGAAATAATTGGCCCCCCTGTAAGGGGGGCTGCCCCGGAGGGGCTGGGACTGACGGCCCGTGAGCGGTAGCGAACGGTAGCCGGAAGGCTCCCCGAAGGGGAGGGGTGTAGGGGCGGCGAGTGTTTTTCATAAGACGCGCCTGTCTAATATCTCCCGCCAACGCCGAAAGACGACAATAAATTGTCCTCTTTCGGCACAGCCGACCGACCGGCCGTCGCAATCCTCCCGAAAGATCGGCTTGCGTGAGACCGGTCGTCTGGTCGAGCTGCGGAAGTCCCCCGGACTTCCTTCGCCCTCGGCCGACCGACACGACGCCGACCGCCTGTTGTCGTCCGTAAGTCGTGTCGTCTGGCCGAACCCCTCCGCCTCTCTCCGTTCGGCACCTCCCTTTCCAGGGGAGGCAATGACACTATTAAGAGGATGGTGGTAGAAATGAGAAAGCGGTTCTTTGCAATTCTGGCGTTAATCGTGGCGCTGGCGTTCCCGGTTGCCCCGGCAGGGGCCGAGTTGATCTTCACGCGGCAGGACAACAGCTACGCCAACACGGCACTGGGGATCGTCCTTGGGGATGGGGCGCCCATCCATCCCCTGGTCAGCAACATGGGGGGCAACCAGGGGCAGGGCATCTACCCCTTTGTCAACGCGGACGGCAATTTCCGCGTCGCGATCACCCTCTACACCCTGAACGGCACGGACGTCATCAACATCCACAACCCCGGTCCCAAGGAGAACTGGAAGGTCCCCCAGACCTGGAACCGCCCCCAGGAGGCGGGCACTTCGCTGCACAACACCCGGATTCTGGTGACCTCGGGAGGATACCTCTACGGCACGGCCTATGACATCCCTACGATCAACCGCGTGTCGACCCGTGGGGACCGGTACACGGAGGACAAGACGTACCTCTACACGCCGTCCTCCTCCGGTAACAAGGCCCACGGCGAGGGGCTGGTTGCCTATGGGGATGCGCTCTACGCCATCTTCACCGAGGGGCACGACGTGTGGAACATCGCGGGTGGCGGCTATGCGCCAAACCGGCTGGTGAAGCTGGACAAGGACCTGAACGTTCTGGCGAACAAGCCGATGCTGGGCAAGAACCTGGACGGCTTCACCCCCGGCGCCTACATCCGGCAGGGGAACCTTCTCTACGTGGCCACGCTGGGCGGGGTCCAGCCCTTCGGAAACACGTACAATCCCGACTCCTGCGTGGAGATCGTGAACTTGGACACGATGGAAGTCTCCGCGCCAGTGACGGCAAGAAGGATGAAGGAGAAGGACCCCACCTTCAGCCACATGTTCGGGGCGGTCGCGTCGGCGTGGGGTAAGATCTATGTCCAGGCCACGCAGTGGGTCTCCGAGGAGGAGTACAAGCCGGGCTACAGCATCCGCGTCTACGAGACGACGGCGGAGCGTCTGGCTGCCGGCGACCTGGGCACGCTGCTGCGGGACTTCAAAGGGAAGTACGGCTATCGGATGGGGCTGGTCTACGACCCGGAGCGAAACTACCTGTGGGCGGGCGTGGGCTACAGCCTGTGGCGCTACGACGGAACGAACTGGAGAGAGTTCGACGCCAACGCTCTGGGCGGGAACATTTCGGCCTACACGGCGATCTCCCTCCCGACCGGCCCGGTGAACCCGCCGTCCCCGTCCCCCAATCCGAGCCCGTCCCCGAGTCCGTCACCAAGCCCGTCTCCGTCGCCCACACCACAGCCCGGCCGGCCGGAGTCCGGTGTCGCGCCCAGCCTTCCGAGCGGTTCCCCCGATGGCATCCAGGCCGTGAAACCGGAATACTTTGCGGCGTCCGGCCAGACGGAAGGGCTGAAGGCGGCGACAGAGGCGCTCTCCCGGACCGGGCTGACCCGGGACGATCTGAGGGCGGACTCCGACAGCGGCGTCGTGAAGCTTG
>NZ_DBHLDX010000128.1:0-2084 GCF_057312375.1 Fretibacterium sp. | reverse complement strand
TCAGCTCGCAGATCCGCTCGTATCGATAGCGGACGGTGTTGTAGTGAACCTGCAGTTTCCGCGCCGTCTCCCTCTGGTTCCAGCCGCACCGCACCAGTGCCTGGAGCGTTTCGAAGAGCTGGGCGTCCTCCTTCAGGACGCCCAGGCGGCGCATACAGAACTTCCGGGCCTCCATGCTGTCGGCGATGGGCGACAGGATGGTGAGGACGCCGAGCTCCTCCCAGAAGTACAGGGCGTTGCCCCCGCAGAAGGGGCGCATTATCTCGATGGCCTTGCGGGCCTCCTCGTAGCTCTCCTCGCAGCCCATGAAATCGGGTTTTTCGTCGCCGCAGCCCACCGTGAGGGTGAAGTCCGTCCAGGAGCGCACCTTCTTCTGGACAACCTCGGCTACGACGCGGAGCCGCGACAAAAAGTCCATGTTCCATTCCGGCGTCGCGAGGAAGACGATGGAGTCGCTCATCGGGGAATAGGGACACTCCCGGAACACGGCCCGCATCTCCTGTTTGCAGAGGGCATAGATGTGCTGGCGGGATTCGTCGAGCTCCCGAGTTTCATGCTTCGACATCGGCTGTCCGAAGCAGCGCTTGTACTCATCAATATCGAAGATGACGCAGCGGACGGGCCCGGACAGGTCCCATCCGAATTGAAGTCCCCGGTTCAGGAGCTCCTCGCGGTATCGGATGTTCCGGGTGATCAGGTCCTGCACGAACTCGTCCCGATAGCGGGCCTCCACCTGCCGGGCGGCGATATCCCGCTGAAAGCTGAAGAGCATCGCGGTCTTGGCGTGCTCCAGGACGACGCGCCAGGCGCTGCCCTCCGGCCAGCGTTTGAAGATGAAATGGCCGTAAGTGGTGTTGCCCAGCCCAAGCCGCTCGTGGTAGTGCCGATTCAGGAGCGTTTTCTTCTCCCGCGCGCTCGACACGGGGCCGAAGCCGCCCTCGGCAGCGCAAAAGCAGCGGCCGGAGGCGGCATCCAAAAAGCATACCTCGGTCTTCAGAAAGGACGTCAGGTTGCGGACGATCCCCTCGGCACCGCCGCCCTCCGCCACGACCTGGGTGAAGGACCGCAGCACCGACTCGGAGAAGCGGATATTCTCCACCTCGTCCGTCCTCAGAATGACGATGCGGATGATGTCCGAATAGGGCAACTCCAGGGGCAGGCCAAGGATCGGCAGCCCCAACCACTCGGCCAGGTCCCTGGCGTGAGGGGGGAATTCGCTCAGAAAGCGGCCCTTAAAGCCCAGAGCCGCCGCCCCTGCCTCGTGCAGGGCGATGACCAGGTCGTCGAAATCGTCCGGCTGGTCGCGGAACTGGTATCCCGTGGAGAGCAAGAGCTCCCCGCCCCTGAGCCACCGGGCGATGTCCGGCGCCTCCATGACGTTGACGCCCCGGACCGGCCGGTCCAACCCGCCCGCTCCGGCGATCAGCTCGGTCTCGGCAAGTTCCTGGGAGGTCAAGAGTTCTCGGACGGTCAGGGAAATGGCCATCGCCTCCTTGCAAAATTACGATGCGGGGACTCCGTGACTGGTTATTATACAAAATTTTGGGGCTATATGAAAAGGGCGGCCCTCAAGGGCCACCCCGTCCGGTTCGTGTTGACGTCTACTCCTTGGCCAGGCCGGCCTGGAGCACTCCCAACCCCTTGCCCGGTTCGATCTTGTAGCCGCACTTCAGGCAGGCACGCTCGACGGCGGCCATGGCCCCCACCAGGATGTGCTTGTCGATGTTGCCCATGTGCCCAAGCCGGAAGCTCTTACCGGCGAAACCGGCCAGGCTCCCTGCGGAGTAGATGCCCTCCTCCCCCAGCTTTGCGCGGAAGGCCGCGTCCTCCAGCCCTGAGCCCTCGGGATAGAAGAAGACCGTCAGCGTCGGCGCGCGCAGCTCCTTCGGCGCTACGGGACGGAACCCCAGGGCCTCCATGCCCGCCACGAAGTAGCCGGCCTGACGGATGTGGCGCGCATAGCGCTCCTCCAGCCCCTCCTCCTTGATGATGCGGACGCCCTCCTTGAGGGCCCAGATCATGTTGACGGGCGGCGTGCCCCAGTACTTGGAGGGATCGTTCATGATGGGGATCCAGCGCTCGAA
>NZ_DBHLDX010000127.1:0-2095 GCF_057312375.1 Fretibacterium sp. | reverse complement strand
TAGAGGAGTGATGACCTGATGCCTTACAAGGTGGATTTGAACAGCGACCTGGGCGAGAGCTTTGGCGCCTGGAAGATGGGCATGGACGAGGACGTGCTGACCTTCGTCTCATCCGCCAACGTGGCCTGCGGGTTCCACGCGGGCGACCCGCTGGTGATGAAGAACACGGTAGCCGCGGCCAGGGCCGCCGGCGTGGCCGTAGGGGCCCACCCAGGTTACCCGGACGTGGTGGGCTTTGGTCGGCGCGGCATGGTCTGCTCGGCGGACGAACTGTACACGGACGTGCTGTATCAGGTGGGGGCCCTGAAGGCCTTTTGTGAGGCCACTGGGCTGAAGCTCCAGCACGTGAAGCCCCACGGCGCCATGTACAACAGCGCGGCCAAGAAGCTGGAAGAGGCCATGGCCATCGCCCAGGCCGTGAAGGACGCCGGGGACGGCATCATTCTCATGGGGCTGGCGGGGTCCAAATTCGACGAGGCGGCGGAGAAGCTGGGCATCCCCTACGCGGCGGAGGCCTTCGCGGACCGGGGCTACATGAACGATGGCTCCCTGGTGCCGCGCAGGATGGAGGGGGCCTTCGTCAAGGACGTGGAGGTCGCGGCCAGGCGCGTAATCCGCATGGTGAAGGAAGGGGTGGTGGAGGCCGTCGACGGAACGGTGGTCAGGCTGAAACCCCAGTCCATCTGCCTGCATGGCGACTCCCCAACGGCCGTGCAGATGGCCCGGACGCTCCGCGCCCGCCTGGAGGAGGCCGGCATCGAGATCGCCCCCCTGAAGTAGGGATGCGGGGAGTGGGGCGGTATAATTAAGGAAACACGACTTTTTAGGAGGGACTCTTTTATGATCACAGTTAACGCTATGGGGAAGGCCTGTCCGGAGCCGGTCATTATGACGAAGGCGGCGCTGGAGAAGGGAGCGACGGAGCTGGAGGTCCTGGTGGACAACGCCGTCGCCGCCTCGAACGTCACGCGCCTCCTGGAGGGGCAGGGGTTCCAGGTGGAGCGTCGAGAGAATGCTGGCGAGTTCAGGCTGACCGGCCGGAGAGACGGTGCGGCCGTTGCCGCAGCCCCCGTTTCGGCCTCCTGCCCGCAGGGTGGCGCCCGCCTCGCCGTCTTGGTCACGGGCAAGACCCTGGGGCGCGAGGACAAGGAGCTGGGCGAGGTCCTGATCAAGGGTTTTATGGGCACGCTCTCGAAACTTGAGACGCCGCCCGCGGTGCTGGCCCTCATGAACGAGGGGGTCAAGCTGGCCCTGCCGGAGGCCTCCACCTGCGACCACCTGAAGGACCTGGAGAAGGCGGGCACGCGGGTCCTGGTGTGCGGGACCTGCACGAACCACTTCGGGGTCACCGAGCAAGTCGGCGTGGGGACGGTCTCCAACATGTTCGAGATCCTTGAAGCCGTTACGGGCGCGGACAGGATTCTGAGTGTCTAACGAACGATAGGGCGCGCGTCGAGGGACCGGCTCTCGCGTTCCTCGTGATGCAGGGATATTCATGGAGTGCCTGACGTCGATGCTGCAGGGCCGGGGGCTTCCT
Source organism: Fretibacterium sp. (assembly GCF_057312375.1). Taxonomy (NCBI): domain Bacteria; kingdom Thermotogati; phylum Synergistota; class Synergistia; order Synergistales; family Aminobacteriaceae; genus Fretibacterium; species Fretibacterium sp. The sequence continues at coordinate 558 of NZ_DBHLDX010000127.1, read as the reverse complement.
ATTCCATCGGTCGGGCTCGACGAGGGGGTCCAGGAAACGCTGTCCTGGAAGGAGCTACTGACGAGACTGCGCGACGAGGCTGTGAAGCAATTGAGAGTTTGAAGACTCCGACACTCCCACCGTCCCTATGCAGATCGAGGACCTTTTCGGACCCGCCATCCTCTGGGGAAGCGCTGAAGCGCGCTTCCCCAGGCCGTTTCAGGACTTCGGTTCCTAAAGTTCCGGGGAGGGGAGGTTCGAGAGCAGGCAGGCGATGTAGAGCTCGATGTAGTTGCGGAAGGAGCGCAGGGATTTCTGTGTGCGCTCCTCTATTTTCTTGAGCCGGTAGTTGAGGGTGTTCCTGTGGATGTGCAGTTCGTCCGCGGTGCTTTGGCGGTTGAAGAAGTTCATTCCGTAGACGATGATCGTGTTCTTGAGCTCGTCGTCGTTCGGATCCAGGTTGAACTCGGTGAAACGGTCCCGGATGAAGCGCTGCCGGGCGGAGGCAGGGAGGCTCAGGAGAAGGGACTCCACCCGAAGGTTCTGGATGTCGTAGATGCCGGGCTGCTTGAAGAGCAG
>NZ_DBHLDX010000126.1:0-2238 GCF_057312375.1 Fretibacterium sp. | reverse complement strand
TCGGCCTTGAGGTTGTACTCAAAGACCGTCGCTCCACTGGGATTTTTGATCTTCAATCCGCCCGTCGTGTCGTCATAGTCAAGAGTCATGGCCACGGGGGGATTGGTGCCCGGAAAAACCGGCGCAGCCGGTACGTGCGTCCCTGCCGCCAGCTTCGGCTTGCCGCCGTCGATCCCCACCATATCAAAGACGAGCTCCTGCTTCGTCCCGCCGTTCTCGACGGTGACGGTCAGGTACCCCTTGCCGTCCGCGGACGCCAGGTTCGTCTTGAAGCTCATGTCGTACTCCACGCCGTCCATCTTGATCTTGGCCTTGCCGCTGGGGTTCCCAGGCCATCCACATTTTTCGTTATAGGGAAGGTCCGGGAAGCCATAGGGAAGATAGGCGGAGCTGCGGCTGTCCAGATTGCACTGGTACTTCACCTCGCTCGTAGCCCTTGGGTCCAGCTTTTTGCCGATGGGGACGTTGACCGTGCTGAGGTTGTTGGCCTGGACGAAGCGCGTGGGGCTCAGCGGGTCTCGCTCCATGGCGTAGCCCTGCAGCTTATAACCCGTTCCGGCCTGGACAAAGTCCTGATTCTTGTCCTGGATGATGGCTCCCGCACGGCTGTAGAGGTTGCTGCCGCCGCCGTTATAGACGAAGAAGCCCTTGCCTTGAATCATCATGTCCGACGGGTTGCCCGTGTAGGACGCCGCGCCTTGGGTGAAGATCGTCTCAATGGCGCCCACCTGAGTGCCCAGGCCTACCTGTGCGGGGTTGATGCCGCCCATGCCATCGCTGGGTCCGGTGGCGTTCTTCTGCGCCTGATACATCAGGTCCTCGAAAATCGTGAAGTCCTTCTTAAATCCCGTGGTGTTGGCGTTGGCAATGTTATTGCCCGTCACGTCGAGCATCGTCTGATGTGCCCGAACGCCCGTGACCGCCGTCATCAATGATCTGAGCATGCTTCTAAAACCCTCCTGCGATAAGCGCTTCTATCCGTCGCTCCGCGAAACCGTCCGCCCTCGTCCTGAGGGTTCAGCCATCTTCGTCTTTTACCTGTTCGCGGGCTGCGCCCGCTCCACGCTTATCTTCCCGCTCAGGGGGCGGCCACGCCCAGGACCTTGGCGAGCTCCACCTGACCCTCCGCGGTATCCAGGATCGGCCCCTTCTGCGGGTCGAAGAACACCGCCCGCACGAGGGCGGCCGTCGGGGTCTCGACCTCCTTGCCCTCCGCATCCTTCGTGAGCTTGTTGAAGGAAACGGCCTTGCCGATGTAGCTCACCGCGTCGAACTTGCTGGCCTGCGCCATGGATTCGAGGGTCTTGTTCATGTTCTGCATCTGCTCGAGGCTGCTGAATTGGGCCATCTGGGCGATGAACTCGCGGTCCTCCATTGGGTTCAGGGGGTCCTGGTTCGAGAGCTCCGCAATGAGCAGCTTCAAAAATGCGTTCTTGTCCAGCTCGTTCTGCCGGACCGCTCCGGTGGCGGCAGACGGGTCCGTATTCGCTGCGCCGGCTATGCCGTTCACGGGCATGATAAGGTCCTCCCTTATGTCATAAAGTCGTCGATCTCAAAAGGCACGCCGGGCGCTCAGGCCACCCAACAGAGCATCCCCTGCTCCAGGTCCACCCGAAACTCCAGGGGCTCGTCCTCCGCCGCCTCGACGCGGCGCCCGTTCCGGCGTCCGTCGCGGCCCGTGTCCCGCTGTCCGCGGCCCTCGTCCTGCCGGACGTCCACCGCAAAGTGGGCCAGCTGGACGCCCTGCTGTTCCAACGTCGCCCTGAGCTGGGTCAACTGGTCCTGCACTAGTTGTCGGACCTGTTCGCTCGCGACTTTAATGGACGCCTCCACCCCCGACGTCCCGGAGGCCAGTTCCACCGTCACCCGCCCCAGCGCGGGAGGGTCCACAACGACGCTCGCCCTCTGGGCGCCGTCGGCCCGCACGAAGCGCACCACGTTCACCAGCCCCTCCCTCAGGGCCTCGCCGTGGGCGAAGTCCGCCGCCCTGGGGTTCAGGTTCAGAGGGGCCGGGGCCTCTCGCGCGGCGGTCCGGCGGTGTGCGAGGACCCCTTCAAAGAAGGATTGGAAGTCCGTCCGCTCCTGGCGGCGCTCCGGAACCTCCCCTACGCCGGCGCGGCGCTCTGCGACGGACGCGCGCCCAAGGTCCGTCCCGCCACGGCGGCCTCCTGGGCCGCTCTGGCCCTCCTGCGACGGGGCCTGCCGCGTCCCGGCGCCCTCCTCACGGGAGGCCGCCTC
>NZ_DBHLDX010000125.1:0-2356 GCF_057312375.1 Fretibacterium sp. | reverse complement strand
CCCTCCCGGATGGCGTAGCGCGTCAGCTCCGCCATGCCGTTGCAGCCCACCTTGTCCATGATGCGGCGGCGGTGGGTGTCCACCGTGTTCTTGCTGATGGAGAGCCGCGCCGCGATCTGTTTTGCGTTCAGGCCCTTCACCAGGAGCTTCAGCACGTCCAGCTCCCGGTCGGAGAGCGGGCAGCTCGACGACGCCTCCTCCTCCAGAAGGCGCAGGTAGTCCTCGATCAGGAGGGAGAGCACGGACGGCGTGAGGTAGTACTGCCCCCTGCTCACCGTCAGGATGGCCTGATGGAGCTCCTCCGAGGTGCATTCCTTCAGGACGTAGCTGCAGGCCCCCGCCTTGAGGCTTTCCACGATGAACTCCCGGTCCCCGTGCATGGAGAGCGCCAGCACCCTGACGGAGGGGAAACGCTCTCGAAGCTGGCGCGTTGCCTGGATGCCGTTCAGGCGCGGCATGGTCATGTCCATCAGGACGACCTCCGGAACCACAATCGCCGTCTGCTCCAGCGCCTCCAGTCCGTCGTGGGCCTGGCCCACCAGCTCCACGTCCGGCGCCTTTCGGATCAGCTCCTTCAGCCCCTCCAAGAACAGCTCGTGGTCATCCGCCAGCAGGACCCGAACGCTCACCGTGAACCTCCCCCTTCAGCTTCAACGGACAGGACATCGCAACCGTCGCCCCCCTACCTGGAACGGACACGATCTGGACGCTTCCCCCTATGGCCCTCAGGCGCTCCTGGATGCTGAATAGGCCGAAGCCCTTCGCATCCCGCGCGCGCTCGGCGTCGTCCAGGCGAAACGAGGGGACGAATCCGCGCCCGTTGTCCTCCACGGCCACCATGATCTTCCCCGGACCTCGGTTGACGATGAGGTTCACGTGGGTTGCCCCGGAGTGCTTGATTACGTTCATCAGGAGCTCCCGCGTCATGCGGTACAGGATGACGCAGACGGCGTCGTCGGCGTTGAACTCGCCGATGGTGCCCTTGGACCTCAAACTCCAGCGGATGTCGTGGGTACCCAGGAGCGACTTCGCAAGCGCTTCCAGCGCCGGGTTCAGCCCCACCTCCTTCAGGACGGGAGGGCTGAGCTCGAAGATCAGGCTGCGGCTCTGCCTGATGAGGCGCTCCGTGCTGTCGGTCAGCAGGCGAAGCTCCTCCGTGACATCCTGCGGCAGGCCCCGCTCCAGAAGGCCCCGCAGCGCCTTGAGCTGGGCCACCAGCTCATAACCCACGCGATCGTGGAGGTCCGAGGCGATGGCGCGTCGGGTGTTCTCCTCGCTCAGCGTCAGTTGGGCGGCCAGCGCGCGCAGCTCCTCCTGTTTGCGCTTCAGCGCGTCGTCCGACGCCTTCCACTCCGTCTTGTCCAGGAAGATCACTGCGGTGTGGCGCGGCGGGAGGGGAAAGGCGATGGCCTCGAGGTAGCTTGCAATGTTCCAGCTCGCCCCCTCGCAGTGCACGGTGTGCCCCAGGCGCAGGCAGTCCACGATGATCCGCGGCCAGCGGTCCTCCGCATCCGGCCACACGTCGAGGAAGTTGCGCCCCACGACGTCCTGTTTCCTGACCCTCATCACGCGCTCGTAGGCCGGGTTGATGTCGACGAAGAAAATTCGCTCCGCACCCGGCGCCTCCGCAGGGTTCCCCGCAACCCGATACATCGCGATGGGGTCAAAGACCCGCTCAAAGAAGACTCGATAGGAAAATCCGTCGTTCGCCGTCCTCGTCGCCCCCTCTCGCTGTCTTTCTCACTCCCTGCCGAACCGTCTCAGGAGCTCTTCCGGCCCCAGGACCAGCATCGTGGGCCTGCCGTGGGGGCAGTGGAAGGGTTGAACGCACCGGTGGAGGTCGCGCCACAGCGCCAGGGCCTCCGCCGAAGCCAGAACGGTGGTGAGCTTCACGGCCGCCTTGCAGGCCATGGTCGCCCACGTCCGCCACAAAAGCTCCTTCGCGTCGCCGTCCCGGTCCCCCTTCAGCGCCGCGAGGGACGCCCTCAACAGGGCCTCCGGCTCCGGCGCGCCGTCGGGCAGCGCGGGGATGGCAGCGAGGCGCAAACCGCCTTCATGGCTCTCCAGGCCGAAGCCCACCGCTTCAAGGGCGGCGCGGTACTCCTCCGCCTCTAGGGCCAGCGTCGGCGGCAGCGGCGTCGGGATGAGGAGCTTCTGGACCGCCGCCTCTCCCGTGGCCCGGTCGCGAATCCGTTCGTACCCCACCCGCTCGTGCGCCGCATGGGGGTCCATCAGCACCAGCCCCTCCGGCGTGTCAAAAATCAGGTAGCCCTGGGAGGTCTGCCCCATGTAGACCGGAGCCTCCATCGCCGGAGTGTCCTCCGGCGATGGGCTCGGTTCGTCCCTCTCCTCCCGC
>NZ_DBHLDX010000124.1:0-2359 GCF_057312375.1 Fretibacterium sp. | reverse complement strand
TGGGCGCTGTCGCTGTGCCTCGTCCTGTCGTCGATCTTCGCCGGCGCGGCCTGGGCCGGGGAGCCGCAGGTGCTCCGCATTCCCATCGACGAGGAGCCGGACTCATTCAACGTGGCCCGCGTCTCCGACTACTACTCCGCCATGGTGGCCTCCCAGGTCATCGAGGGGCTGACCGGCATCATCGTCCGGGACGGCCGCGAGGTCGCCGTGCCCGCCTGCGCGGAGTCCTGGGAAACGAGCGAGGACGGCCTGACCTGGACGTTCCACCTGCGGGAGATGAAGTGGGCCGACGGCGAGCCGCTGCGGGCCTCGGACTTCGTTTATGGCATCTCCCGCGTCCTCGACCCCGCGACCACATCCCCCATCTCCGGGAAGGTCCGGTTCATCAAGAACGCGGGCGAGGTGCTGCTGGGCAACAAGCCGCTCTCCGAGCTGGGGCTGGAGGCCCCTGACGACCGGACGTTCGTGGTCCACCTGGAGCACCCGGTCCCCTACCTGCTGCAGAGCGCGGCGGGCACGGCCATGTTTCCCGCGCGCCGCGACGTCGTGGAGAAGTTCGGGGACGCCTACGGGACGGACGCGGACAAGATCGTGGGCTGCGGCCCCTTCAACCTTGCGGACTGGGTTCACAACAGCTCCCTGGCCTTCGTCAAGAACCCCCTCTACTGGGACGCGGATAACGTGAAGCTGGACCGCCTGGAGATGAAGATCGTCGCCGAGGAGTCGGCCAAGGTGGGCGACTTCGAGAACGGCGGGCTGGACCTCACATCCGTCTATTCCATCGAGTGGGCGAAGAAGTTGGACGAGAAGGGTGGATACGTCAAGAACGTCGTCGCCATGCCCGAAACCAAGTACGTCTTCTTCAACCAGACGGTTCCGCCCTTCTCCAACCCGAAGGTGCGCCTGGCCTTCAGCCTCGCCCTCGACCGGGAGGAGATCCACAGGGACGTCAGCCTGGGATTGGACCCGGCCGCCTGGGGCTGGCTGCCGCCAGCCATGGGCCTGGACGGGGAGAACTTCCGCAAACTGGCGGGGAACCCCATCAGGGAGTTGGCCGCGGCCCATCCCGACCCCAAGGCGCTCCTGGCCGAGGGGCTGAAGGAGCTGGGGATGAGCGAGGCCCCTGAGGAGCTGAAGATCGTCCTCATGTGCCACAATGCCACACGAGACTTTGCGGAGTACCTCCAGCAGGCCTATAAGACGAGGCTGGGCGTCGACCTGGAGCTCGACCCCGTGGAGTGGCCCGTCTTTCAGGAGCGCAACCGCAACCTGGACTACCAGATGGGCTATAAGTCCTACTACGCGGACTTCAACGACCCCTCCTCCATGATGGACCTGTGGATCACGGGCACCCGGACCATTCCCACGGGATGGTCGAACGAGAGGTACGACACCCTGGTTCGGGAGGCGGGGCAGAGCGCGGACAAGGCCCTGAGGGCGAAGGACTACGCGGAGGCGGAGCGCATCCTGCTGGAGGAGGGGACGATCGCCCCCTATGCCTATTCCACCGGCTTCGACTACATCCATCCCTACGTGAAGGGGTACGCCGCCCCAACCTTCACCGCCATGCTCTACAAGACCGTTTCCGTCGAGAAGTAGCGCCGGACGAAGAAGATTAGATGACTCGGTTCGTCCTCAAGAGGCTGATCTACGCGCTCGTCGCCCTGTTCGTGGCGTCGAGCGCCACCTTTTTCATCATCCATTCCGTGCCGGGCAACCCCATCGAGGCCATGACCGAGAAGCTGCCCGAATCCCTGCGCCGGCAGACCTTCGAGCGCTACGGCTTCGACAGGCCCCTCTTGGAGCAGTACGGGCTCTTCTGGAAGCGGCTGTTGACGGAGGGCGACCTGGGCGAATCGCTGCGTTACCGCGGGCGGAGCGTCGGGGACATCCTCGCCCGCTACGCCCCCGTGTCCGGGGTGCTGGGCCTGACGTCCATCCTGTGGGGGGCTGGGCTGGGGGTCGCGCTGGGCGTCGTGGCGGCGCTCCACCGCGGAAGGGCGCTGGACTACGCCGTCATGTTTCTGGCAATCCTGGGGGTGTCCGTCCCCAACTTCGTTCTGGCTTCCCTGTTCCAGTACTTTCTGGCCGTGCGGCTGGGTTGGTTCCCCGTCACGGGGTGGGGAGGCTTCGCCCACGTGGTGCTTCCGGCCCTGGCCCTGTCCTTCTACTCCACGGCGCAGTACGCCCGCTTCATGCGTGCCAGTTGCCTGGAGGTCCTGAGCCAGGACTACATCCTGGCCGCCCGGGCACGGGGCATGAGCCGATTTCACCTGGTCCGTAGGCACGTGCTGCGCAACGCCATCCTGCCCATCGTGACCCTGCTGGGGCCGCAGATCGCCCTGATGTTCGGCGGGGC
>NZ_DBHLDX010000123.1:0-2369 GCF_057312375.1 Fretibacterium sp. | reverse complement strand
TGGACGACACCACGAGGGCGCGCATCCGGGCCATCGACCGGAAGGTCGGCATGAAGGTCCTGGTCTCCCTCTCCTGCACGATGTGCCCGGAGTTGGTGGCGGCCGCACAGCAGATCGCGGCGCTGAACCCCTCGGTGACGGCGGACGTGTACGACATCAACCACTTCGGAGCGCTGAAGGAGCGCTATAACGTGATGAGCGTCCCCTGCCTCGTGATCGACGACGACAGGGTGACGTTCGGCAAGAAGGGCGTCCAGCAACTTCTGGACGAGATCGGTTAAAAAATTCGGCCATCGGCCAAAAAATAAGGAGACATGAAAATTATGGAAGCCAAAATGAACGCGCTGCTCTCTGACCTCGTGTTTTTCTATCACAAGCTGCAGAGCTACCATTGGTACATCAGCGGCCACACCTTCTTCCAGACCCACGCCAAGCTCGAGGAGTACTACGACGACATCAGGCCGCAGATCGACGAGGTCGCCGAGACCATGCTCATGATCGGCTGCCGTCCGGTGTCGACCATGGCGGCCTTCGCCAAGCACGCGAAGGTCAAGGACGCCCCTGAGGGCTTTGCCGGCGACGTGAAGGCGGTTTATGCGTCCATCCTCGGTGACTTCAAGCACCTCCTGGAGAGCGTCAGGGCCATCAAGGCGGACGCGGACGCCTCCGACAACTACCTCGTCTCCGCGAAGATGGACGACTTTATCGAGAGCTACAGCAAGGCGATCTGGATGATCTCGCAGGCGTCCATGTAGGGCGCGGACCTTCGGACGAAGGCTATGCCGCCTGAGTGAATCTGGGTAAGAGGGGCCGACCGGCCCCTCTTTTTTACTTTGCTTTTTGCTCTTCTGCTCCGGCAGCGCAAAAACAGCAGAGCGTGCTTCCCTCCGCGCGCCCTCGAAGACCATACCGCGGCCTTCGAATTGGGGCAAACCGACAAAAAGCGCTTGGCGGCGGGCCGTCTTTTGCGGTAAAATGCAGTGCGTTTTTTTGAGGAACGAAAAGGGGAAACGTTCTCCGCAGGGGGAACCTATTTTCATTTTGGGAAGGCAAGGACCTATGCAGGCAGAAAAGATCAGAAACCTGGCTATCGTAGCCCACATTGACCACGGCAAGACGACCTTGATCGACTCCATCTTCAGGGCGGCTCAGACCTTCAGCGCCCACACGCAGGTTGCGGAGCGCGTGATGGATTCGGGCGCCATCGAGCGCGAGCGCGGCATCACCATCCGCTCCAAGCCCTGCACCGTCGAATGGGGCGGGTACCTCATCAACATCATCGACACGCCGGGGCACGCGGACTTCTCGGGCGAGGTGGAGCGCATCCTCTCCACCGTGGACTCCGTCATCCTGATCGTGGACGCCAACGAGGGCCCTATGCCCCAGACGCGCTACGTGCTGCAGCACGCGCTCTCCATCGGCATGAAGCCCCTGGTGTTCATCAACAAGGTGGACCGCGAGGGCGCGGACCCGAACGGCGCCCTCAACAAGACCTTCGACCTCTTCTTTGAGCTGGGCGCAACGGACGAACAGGCAGACTTCCCCGTCCTCTACGGATCGGGGCTCGCCGGCTGGGCCGTGAAGGACCTGAACGACCCGCGGCGCGACAACATGGACGACCTGTTCCAGGCCATCATCGACTACGTGCCGGCCCCCGACGTGGACCCGGACAAGCCCTTCCTGATGCAGGTCAGCACGCTGGCGTGGAACGAGTATGTGGGCCGCATCGGCTGCGGCAAGATCCTGCAGGGCCACATCCGCAAAGGGGACCCCTTCGTGCGGGTGTCCACGAAGTGGAACACCACGGACCACACGGGCACGGACTGGACGACGACGGGGCAGGAGAACGCCCGGGTGGTGCAGCTGTGGGTGACCCGCGGGCTGGAGCGCGTCGAGGTGGACGAGGTCGGGGCCGGCGACATCGTGTGGCTCACCGGTCCGACGGAGATCGACATCGGCGACACCTTCGCTGCGGAGGCCATTGCGGACCATCCCCTGAAGCCCTTGTCCATCGAGGAGCCAACGGTATCCATGTTCTTTCTGGTCAACACGGGCCCCTTCGCGGGGCGGGAGGGACAGGCCGTGACGCTTCGGCAGCTCAAGGCCCGCCTCCAGCGGGAGATGCACGTCAACGTTTCCCTGCGCATGGAGGACCTGGGCCGTCCGGACGGCGTCAAGGTGTCGGGGCGCGGCGAGCTGCAGTTGAGCATCCTCATCGAGGAGATGCGGCGCGAGGGGATGGAGTTCTGCGTTTCAAAGCCGGAGGTCATCACGGAAACGCGGGATGGCGTGAAGATGGAGCCCTACGAGCTGGTGACCGTCGACGTCCCGGACGAGTACCAGGGCATCGTCTTCGAGAAGATGTCCCA
>NZ_DBHLDX010000122.1:0-2449 GCF_057312375.1 Fretibacterium sp. | reverse complement strand
AAGATCAAGGAGATCGTTTCGGCCTAGAGCCGACGGCCCACGCCACAAGAGGTCCTCCTCGCGCGAGGGGGACCTCTTAGCAGTCGGAGATACCGGCGGCAAGTTTTGCTCTCATCTCCTCGGATAGGACGGCTGGGCTGCCCGCGATTCCACGAGGGGGCATTGAATCGAAATGCTCAGGCTCCGGCGGCTTTATCCTTCAGTGCTTCGACCTCGTCGAGGGATAAGCCAGTCGCCTGGGATATCTGTTCGGAGGTGAATTTCATGCCCAGCATCCGCCGCGCCGTTTCAGTCCTGCCCAAATCTCTGCCCCTGCTCTCGCCCTCGGTCATAGCCTCCTGCACCGCGAACCTCAGGTTGCTGCGGTAGTCCGTTTCGGCGCGCTCTCGCAGCCTGTAGAGCGCGAGGTTCCCCCGTTTACGGAAAAACGTCCGGACCCCATCATCGAGCCGCTCGATTCCCCGGTCGCACTCCACCAATCGCTCCATTTCAGCGTTCCCTCCTATCCGGCCAAGGTATTTCATCACACGGCTCAGGCCTACGTCCTCGACGCGGCCCGCCGCCGCCAGGCGTTTCAGCTTCGGCATCTCGATAAAATGAAACTCCATGCCGTCGCAGTAGCTCCGCTGTTCCTTCACGTCCAGAAGCCGGTGCAGCGACCGCCAGTCTTCCGCACGATCCGGAAAAAGGCAGAAGTTCAGGATCGACACGAAGATGACCGGCCTCAGCTTGTCGTAGCTGTCTGAAACGGACAACTGGTCCGAGTAGCTGCACGACGCGTAATAAAGAGCTCGCTCGAAGAAGTACCCCGCCCGTCCCAGTTGAACCTCCACGTGGCACACCCGGCCGTCCTCCGCGCGGGCCAGGACGTCCACGCAGGAGCTCCGGCCCTCGTCCCGACGGGGATCGTTCTCTCGATCCAGGTACTGCAGGGAAACGATGCCCCGTCCTGGGGCCAGGATGTCGTTCAGGAGGCGCAGAAGGTTCTCCTCGTTCCCCTTTGTGGCGAAGAGATACTTGAAGACCACGTCATTCAGGAGGTTTGCGGAACGAACGCAGCGCTCCAGTTCCTCCGGCGACAGCTCGGTCGGTAGGCCCTCGCGTTCGCAGGTCATGGCATTCACCTTCTCCACAGGTTGGTTGAGGCGCAACAAGGCGCGGCCTTCGCTCTATTATAGTCGATTTCGGCGCGACATCATCGCCTCATCGCTCGAAGGACTTTCGTATCACCTGGGGCAGCGCCTCGTCCTTCAGGAGCTCCGTCCTCAGCTGCGCCGCGCGCTCCGCGTCGGCTCCCTCGCAGAGGCAGTACAGGCGGCACCTCACCTGCGTGGCCCACCGCGACGAGGAATAGCGCTTCAAAAACTGCTCGAGCACGCTGCGGGCCTGCTCCTCCTTCGGCTCGGCAAACCCGTCCAGGCAGAGGTCCGCAAGCGCCCAATGGGCAGCCTCCGCCTCCTCCGTGTCCGGACAGCGCTCGATGATCTGACGCAGGAGGGCCTCCTGCGCCTCGGGGTCCCCAGAGGACTCCAGGCGGGACAGCTCTGCCCGAAGCTCCCTTGCCGTCTGCTCGGCGGCTGCATCCCTCTCAGCCCCCAGGGCCAGCGTCGGCGGATTCACCAGCAAGAGCGCCCCCAGCAGGACGGCGCCTTCCCTCGCGGACTTTCCAAAGATACGAAACATGCACACCAACACCTCCGGCGCCATTGTACCCCGACAGGCCCCCGTTAGACAAATGCGGTGTGCTGAAAGACGTCAGGAGGCGAAACCTGTGAAGGACGCTGGCCCGCATATCCTTGGGCCACACGGCGTACCCTTTGGGTTGTTTCCCTCCACAGCCGTTCCGCTCCGCGCCATACACCCCTCCCCTGCCAGCGTTTCACCATGCTCTAAACGCAAAAATGGGGATAGCTAGTTGCGGCTATCTAAAATTAGAGTTATACTTTTTTCGTTGTATCATTTTAAATTTAAGGAGTGGTTAACGTGAGAAACAAATCATGGCGTTTCGGCATCCTGTTGTCCGTGTTCCTCATCGCTCTATTGGCGCTGGGCGGATGCGGCGGAGGCCCCCACAACATCCCAGGGGACACCCCGAACCCCAGCCCGAATCCTAACCCTAATCCCAATCCTCAGCCCCAGGTCGGAGTATTGAAGGATTGGGAAGGAGAGTGGAAGAGTTTCTACGGTTCCTTGGATGCGCCCGAGGTTGACGCCGTCTGCGAGAAAGCTGCGGCGTCCTTGCCCGCTTACACCAAGAAGGGTGTGAAGAGTGCCCTTGGTCGTTCTTACCAGACCGCTTTCGACAGCCTGAAGGTGGAGGGAAGCGGGATCACCTTCATGGACTCCAAGGGAGCCTCCTTGGGAACCCTGACCTACGCGTCCCGCGGGGTCGAAAAACGGAAGTTCGGGACCTTCGACATCGAGTGGCATCAGTTCGAGGCGGCAAGCG
>NZ_DBHLDX010000121.1:0-2469 GCF_057312375.1 Fretibacterium sp. | reverse complement strand
ACCCCGATGACCACGCCCAGCATCGTCAGAAGCGAGCGCGTCTTGTTCGCCAGGAGCGAGGACAGGGCGGTGCGCAGCGTCTCGAACATCGTTACTCCTCCCTTCCCGAAGCCGTCTCGTCGGAGACCAAGCGACCGTCCTTGAACCTCAAAATGCGCCGCGCGTAAGCGGCGATGTCCGGCTCGTGCGTCACCAGGACCACCGTCTTGCCCTCCCGGTTGACCTCGACGAGAAGGTCCATGATCTCCTCGCTCGTCCGCGTGTCCAGGTTCCCCGTCGGCTCGTCGGCCAGGATCAGGGGCGCTCTGCCGACGAGGGCCCGCGCGATGGCGACGCGCTGCTGCTGGCCGCCGCTCATCTGATTGGGCCTGTGTTCCAGGCGGGCACCCAACCCCACGCGCTCCAGGGCCTCGCGGGCCCGCTCGCGGCGCTCCCTGGCGGGGACCCCCGCGTAGACGAGGGGGAGTGCGACGTTATCCACGGCTGACAGGCGCGGCAGCAGGTTGAACCCCTGGAACACGAAGCCCAGCTTCCCGTTGCGGACCTTCGCCAGCTCGTCGCCCGACAGGTGCGCCACGTCCCGCCCGTCCAGGAGGTAGCGCCCATCGGTGGGAGAGTCGAGGCAGCCCAGCATGTTCATCGTCGTGGACTTTCCAGAGCCCGACGGCCCCATCACCGCCACGAACTCCCCGTGGGCCACCGAGAAGGAGACGCCATCCAGCGCGCGCAGCTCCACGTCCCCGGTCCGATAGACCTTGACGAGGTCCTCGACCTCGATCAGAGGACACGCGGCCCTCTCCGAAGCGGCATCCAGGAGGCTCATCGGCCCGTCCTCACCACGACGGCCTCACCCTCGGCCGCGACGGCCGCCCCGGCGGTGCTGAAGGCGACGGCCAGCTCCTGCCCCTCCTTGAGCTGCGTGTTCAAGACCTCCACCCACGTACGGTCGCTGATCCCCTGCTCTCCGACGGGAACGCTGCCCACGATCTTCCCGTCCTCTACGACCCAGACTACGGGCTCGTCCTCGTCGTCCGAACGGTTTCCATTCCTCCGCCGCATCGGGGGCAATCCCATGATCGACCCCTCGCCCTCCTCCTGCTCCGTCCCGGAAGCGGCGGCGAAGGCAGCAAGGACATCGCCCGGCGGCGTGAAGCGGAGCGCCGCGGCCGGAACCTTCAGTGCGTCCTTCTTCTCCTCCGTGACGATGGTCACGTTGGCCGTCATGCTGGGCTTCAGCTTCAGCTCCGAGTTGTCCACCCGAATGATCACCGTGTAGGTGACTACGTTGGAGACGACCGTGGACTTCAGGCGCACCTGCGTCACGGTGCCCTCGAACGTCGTGTCCGGCCATGCGTCAAAGCGGCAGATCGCCCTCTGGCCCTCCGCGATGCGCCCGATGTCCGCCTCGTCGACACTGGCCTCGATCTGCATCCGAGTCAGGTCGCGGGCGATGGAGAAGAGCGTTGGCGTCTGGAGGCTGGCCGCCACGGTCTGCCCCACGTCCACCTTTCGCGCAATGACCACCCCGTCGACTGGCGAGACGATGCGCGCGTAGCCCAGGCTCGTTTCGGCCTGCTTCAGCGAGGCTTTGGCCTGCACGACCTGGGCGTTGTTTTCGGCAAGGGAGGCGCGGGCCAGGGAGAGCTTGGTCTCCGCGGCGTCCAGTTCGCTCCGCGCGATCAGGTCCCGCTCCCAGAGCTCCTTGTTGCGCTTGAAGGTCCGGTCCGCATCCGTAACGGACGCCCTGGCGCTCGTCGTTCGGGCCTGGGCGAGGGCGAGGGAGGCCTTCGCCTCCTCGATCCTCGACTGCAGCATGTCGGTGTCCAACATGGCGACCAACTGCCCCTTGGTGACCCGGCTGTTGTAGTCCACGTAGATTTCCTTGATCGTCCCGGAGACCTGCGTGCCGACGTCCACCATCTCCACGGGGTTGACGCTTCCGGTGGCGCTGACCGTCGCGGAGATGCTCCCGCGCGTCACGGGCTGGGTTCGGTAGACGTACTCCGTCCCCTCGTCCCTGAAGAACCCATACCAGACGCCCCAGGCGATCCCCGCCGCGATGGCTCCAAACGACAGCATCTTAAAAACCTTCATGAACGACTCCTCCGATATCCGTGTCTGTCGAGGACGTCCCAATACTGAAGACGACCGTCTCTTCCGGGGAGAAGTATAGGGGATGGGCTCCCGACGGACAACGTCAGGGATACGCGGGGGGACATCGTAGAAATACGCACGCCTCGAAGCGGGTTGAAAGCACACGAATTGAAAGCGCGAGAGCGGATGCGATAAAGGAGGTCGCTCCGCAGGGGGGTGTTTTTGGGGAGGCAAACTTACGCAGTAGGTTTCACTAAAAACATTTGTCTGACATCTCCCGCCAACGCCGAAAGACGATAATAAATTGTCCTCTTTCAGCACAGCCGACCGACCGGCCGCCGCAATCCTCCCCAAAGATCGGCTTGCGTGAGGCCG
>NZ_DBHLDX010000120.1:0-2532 GCF_057312375.1 Fretibacterium sp. | reverse complement strand
CACTCTCCGCGCAACTGGGTGTTCTTCCGCGGCGCTGAGGTCGTGGAGCCGTAGCGAGAGGACAAGAGCGGAGTGCCTGTGTCCGACGCCTTGTGAGAGGGGGCCGGGGTCACCTGGCCCCCGCCTTAATTCGGAGGTTGTGTGATGAGAGAAAAAAGGTGGTTTCTTGCGTTGGCGGTCGTGCTGTGCCTGATGGGGACGGCGTGGGCTGGGGAGAGGGAGATCGTCTACAACCTGGGCATCGAGCCCCGGACGATCGACCCCGTGCTGAACAGCGCGACGGACGGCGCCACGGTCATCTACAACCTCTTTGAGGGCCTGTTGCGCATCGGCTTTGACGACGCTCCGGAGCCGGGGTGCGCCGAGAGCTGGGAAGTTTCCGAGGACGGCCTGTCCTGGACGTTCCACCTCCGGGAGGGCCTGAAGTGGTCCGACGGCAAGCCCATGACGGCGGAGGACTTTCGGTATGGGGTCCAGCGCATGTTCACCCCGGAGAACGCCTGTCCCTTCGCCCATATCGGCTTCTTCATCAAGAACGCCGAGGCGTGCTTCAAGGGCACGGCGAAGCTGGATGAGTTGGGTGTGACGGCGGTTGACGAGAGGACGCTGCGTCTGGACCTGGAGCACCCCAGCCCCCTGATGTTGGACTACCTATCCTACCACGTCTTCTATCCGGCACGGGCCGACGTGGTCGAGGCGGACCCCCGGGACTGGCCTGCATCGGGCTCCTTCCCCTGCGACGGGCCCTTCACGATCACGGAGTGGAAGCACAACAGCGAGATGACTCTGGTGAAGAACCCTCACTACTGGGATGCAGACAAGGTGAAGCTGGACAGGCTCCGTATGGTCATGATCAACGACGCCGACGCGGCCCTGGCGGCCTTCAGGGACGGGAAGGTGGACTACAACCACACCATTCCAAGCTCCATGCTCCCGCAGCTGTTGCAGAGCGGCGAGGCCAGGATGCGAAACACCCTGGGCACGTACTTTTACGTTTTCAACACGACCCGCAGGCCCTTTGACGACGCGCGCGTGCGCAAGGCGTTTGCCCTGGCCGTCGACCGCACGGCCGTCGTCGAGAAGGTGACGATAGCTGGGCAGAAGCTGGCCAACGGCTTGATCCCTTACGGCATCCCGGGCGTGAATCCCAATGACCCTATGGTGGACTTCCGCGCCGAGGACAAGACGGAGTACCTCCCCCCGCGCGCCGACGTAGAGCAGGCGAAGAAGCTCCTGGCCGAGGCGGGCTACCCGGACGGAAAGGGCTTCCCCAAGGTGCAGTGCAAATATAACAACGATTTTTGGAACAAGGCCATCGCGGAGGCGCTTCAGGCCATGTGGAGGCAGAATCTGGGCGTTGTGGTGGACCTCGAGAACGAGGAGTGGAAGGTCTTCATCAACACCCGTAACGAGAAGGACTTCGACATCGCGCGCCACGGCTACTTGGTGGACTTCTTCGACGCGGGCAGCCTCCTGGAGCTGTGGCAGACGGGCGTTCCCGAGAACGTCGCCGGCTACGCCAACGAGGAGTATGACGCCCTGATCAAGGACTCCCTGAAGCAGATGGACCGCGCCAAACGCATTGAGGACATGCACAAGGCCGAGCAGATCCTGATGCAGGACCTGCCGGTGCTGCCGCTCTACTTCTACTCGACGCCCTACATGCAGAGCGCCCGGGTGAAGGGGGTCTGCATGTCGCCGCGCAACTGGGTGTTCTTCCGTGGCGCTGAAGTCGTGGAGCCGTAGCGAGAGGACGAGGGCGGAGGGCCTGCGGCCTGGTGCTAAAAGAGAAGGGGGTCGGCTTCGTCCGACCCCCTTCTCTTTTAGTCGGGCAATGTGCCGACCAGCTCGGCTGGTTGCCCTTGAATATGCTGACGTCCGTCCTGCTGCCCCGGATTTACTTCCTGTTGGATGGGTCCGATTCTCCCCCGGCCCTTCGGGTTGCCTTCCGCCGCTCCAATTCGTCCAGGATGGCCTTGCGCAGGCGGATGGACTGCGGCGTGACCTCGACGAGCTCGTCCGCCTCGATCCACTCCATGGCCTTCTCCAGCGACATGCGGCGCGGGACGTCGAGCTTTGTGGTCAGCTCCTTGGTGGCGGAACGGTGGTTCGTCTGCTGCTTCCTCTTGGTGGGGTTGCAGGGCATGTCCCCCGGCCGGCTGTTCTCTCCCACGATCATGCCGTTGTACACGGGGTCCAGCGGCGAGATGAAGAGCGTTCCCCGCTCCTGCAGGTTCTCCAGCTGGTAGGCCGTGGCCTCTCCGGTGTCCAGGCTCACCAGGGAACCGCGGCTCCGCGTGACGAGGTCCCCCGCCCAGGGCGCGTAGCCGGAGAAGCAGCTCGACATGATGCCCAGGCCGCGGGTGTCGGTGAGGAACTCCCCCCGGTAGCCGATGAGACCCCGCGTCGGTATCTCGATCTCGATGCGCAGCAGGCCGCGGTCCTGATTGATGACGTTCTTCACCTTGCCCTTGCGTTGGGACATCTTCTCGAAGACGATGCCCTGGTACTCGTCCGGGACGTCGACGGTCA
>NZ_DBHLDX010000119.1:0-2537 GCF_057312375.1 Fretibacterium sp. | reverse complement strand
TCCTCGCTCTGGGACACCGTCCCCGTCACGATCCCGATGTGGAAATCGGGCTCCGCCGCCAGGGCGGGAAGGGCAAACAGTCCGCAAACCAGCAAAGCCAACAGTACAGACTTCAACTTCACTAAAAACGCCTCCTTATCCAATTTTACATTGGATCGAAATGAGATGAGAGAACCGGGAACGGCCCAAGGACCGCCATTATTATAACAAAAAACAGAAAAAATAGACCAAATTGTCAGGAAGTTGATCGTGGGGGACCTGGGGAGTCGCCCTCAAAAAAAGCTCCCGTCCGAAGGGCGGGAGCTTTCGCACCTTACGTCGAGCGCCTATTTCGCCGCGTCGTCGGAAGCCGGCTGAGGCTCGGCATCGGTCGCCGCGTCGTCAGAGGCCGGCTGGTCGGAGCTGGCCGCTGCGTCCATAGAGGCCGGCTGGAGGTCGGGGCTTGCCGCTACCGCATCCGCAGAGGCTGGGAAGAGCGACGCATCGTAGATCACGACTTCGGCCTTCGCCATGAGATCCGCCTCATAGTCGTTCAGCTTCCGGCGCTCTTCCTGGCTGCGCAGGAAGGCGCGGACGTCGCTGCTGACGTCCTCGTAGGGACGGATGGACTCCGAAACGAGCTCCGTCTTGACGGCGACGGAGAAGTCGCCGCTCGTGGCGGAGAAGACGGGGCTGACGGCCCCCACATCCAGAGAGGCCAACTCCGCCAGGGCGCCGGTGAAGGCCGACTCCGGAAGGAAGAGGGGCTCCCGCGTGACGCTGAGGACGTCCATCGAGGCCAGCGCGTCCCCGGAGGTCGCCTGGGCCCAGTCCGTTCCTGCCTGCAGGCTGGCCCTCAGCGCCTCGGCGTCGGCGCTGGCTCCGAAGCGAGCCACCTGGAGGTTGACCCCAGCCGGCGTGCGGAAGAGCTGATCCTTGATGGAGTCGTAGAACTTGACGGCCTCGTCCTCGCTCACCGTGACGTCCCCAACGGCCACGTGCAGCAGTTGCTGGACGGCCAGCTGGCGGGCCAGGTTTTTCTTGTACTCCGCGCTGCTGATCCCCTGCCGCTCCAGGGCCGCGTAGAAGGCCTCGCGGGTCGGGAACGCCGAGTCGGCGTAGGCCTTCATGGCCTGCTCCGCGTCGGCGTCGGAGATGGCGATATCCGCCTTCCGCACCTCGTTCTCCAACTGCTGCTCCAGGACGTACTGGTCCAGAACCGCCTGATAGACCGCCGGCATGTCCAGCGAGGCCGCGTTGCGCAGGCCCGAGTTCTCCAGGTAGGCGCGCAGGCGGTTCTCAAGCTCGGAGCGCATCAGCGGCCGACCGCCGACCGCCGCCACCTCATAATCCGTCATGGTCCCGTCCGCGCTGCGGCTCGGCCCGCGGCGTCCGCTGCGCCCCTCGTACATCAAAAACGTGGAGAGCAGAAAAGTCACCACAATTATGATCATGATCCACTTCATGTGCGTCCTCAGGTTCTTCAGCATCCCAAACATCGCCCCTTAGAAATTGAAATCGCTCGGAGGTCCAAAAAGCGCCCCCCGCACAGCCCCCCAAGAGAGCGTGCGCCAAGTTTGGATTTTAACACACCTTCCGCGGTCTGAACAATACGGCGGCGACTTAAATCCGCGGGCTGCGACGGCTTCATCGAGGGGTAAGGCTGCTACCGTACAGGAAGCATCGCTCCCTGCTCCCCGTGCCTCGTCATGCCCTTCTGCCCTCTTTTTTCTGAAGCGCCAGCACGGACAGGAACTCGAAGACGATGTTGCAGGCCGCGAGGGAAGTGATCTCGGCGACGTCGTAGGGCGGCGCCACCTCGACGACGTCAAACCCGACGAAGTTGACGTCCGTCAGGCCGCGAATGAAGCTGATGGCTTCAAACGTGGAGTATCCTCCCACCTCCGGCGTTCCCGTGGCCGGCGCATAGGCGGGGTCGATGAAGTCGATGTCGAACGTGAGGAAGGCCTTGTTATCCCCCACCCTCCTCCTGATCTCGTCCAGGACCGCCGGAATCCCCATCTCACGCACCTTGTGAGTCGGGATCAGCTTCAGCCCCAGCTCCGCGGCCAGCTTGAACTCCCCCGCGTCGTACAGGGAGCCCCTCATGCCGACCTGAACGGACTTGTGGGGATCGATCAGCCCCTCTTCGATGGCGCGTCGGAAGGGCGTCCCGTGATTGTACTTCTCGCCGAAGACCTCGTCGTTGATGTCCGCGTGGGAATCGAAGTGGATGAGGCTGACCGGGCCGTGTTTCCCAGCCACCGCCCTCAGCTCCGCCAGGGTGATGGAGTGATCCCCTCCCAGGGCGATCGGCAGGGCTCCCGCATCCACTATCCTGGACGCGAACGCCTCGATGGCCGAATAGGTCGGGTGAATGTAGCCGGGCACTACGTTGACGTCTCCCATATCCGCCCCCTTCAGGTAGTCGAGGAGGTTGACCTCGTGCACCGGATGGTTCGTCTTCATCATGACGGAGATGTTCCGGATACCCTGCGGTCCAAAGCGGGCTCCGGAACGATAGGAACAGGCGGTGTCGAAGGGGATGCCGTAGACGG
>NZ_DBHLDX010000118.1:0-2645 GCF_057312375.1 Fretibacterium sp. | reverse complement strand
CGGGGGTTCAGGGAGGCGTAGGGGTTCTGCAGCACGATCTGCGCCCGCTTCTTGAAGCGCAACCGATCGGCTCCTTTTGCGGCGTGTACGTCCAGCCCGTCGAAGAGCACCCGGCCTGACGTCGCGGGATGCAGCCCCAGGACCGTCCGGCCCAGCGTGCTCTTGCCGCACCCGGACTCTCCGACGAGCCCCAGGGTTTCCCCACGGAAGACCTCAAAGCTGACGTCGTCCACCGCCTTAAGGGTCCGGCCTCCGGGCAGCCGGAAGTGCCGGCAGAGGCGCTCGACGTGCAGCAGCGGGGCACGCGCCTGGGTCGTTTGCGTCACGCCGCTCCCTCCTTCCGTCCGGCCTTCGGACATCGGATTCCCTCCGGCACGGCGACGTGGGGCGCCAGGGGATGGCGCAGCCAGCACCGCACTCGGTGCTCCTCGGACACCGAGAACTCGGGCGGTGCAGCGTAGGTGCAGAGCGCCATGCAATAGTCGCAGCGCGGCGCGAAAGGACAGCCCGGACGACCGCCCGGCGCCTCCAGCAGGTCGGGCGGCGTCCCGGACAGGGAGTAGAGCGTGGAGCGGCCCGATCCTCCCGGACATGGCACGGAGCGCAGGAGCGCCCAGGTGTAGGGGTGGGCGGGCCTTTGGAGCAGCTCCCGTTTGGGGGCGCTCTCCAGGATCTCGCCCGCGTACATCACCTGAATCCGGTCCCCGACCTCCGACGCGACGCCCAGATCGTGGGTGACCAGCAGGACCGAGAGGTCGAAGCGCCGCTGCAGCTCCCGGATCAGGTCCAGGATGTCGGCCTGGGTGGTCACGTCGAGGGCCGTCGTGGGCTCGTCGGCGATCAGGACGCGAGGCATCGCGATCAGGGCCGAGGCGATCATGACACGCTGGCGCATCCCCCCCGACAGCTCGTGAGGGTACTGCCGCATGCGCGTTTCCGGGTTGGATATCCCGACTGCGTGCAGCATCTCAAGCACCCGCAGCCGCCTCTCCGGGCCTCGCAGCTTCGTGTGAAGCAGCAGGGTTTCCTCCACCTGCTCGCCGATCGTCAGGGTCGGGTCCAGCGAGGTCGATGGGTCCTGAAATACCATCGCCAGGCTCCGGCCACGGACGCGCTGCATCTCCCGCTCCGTCCTCCCCAGAAGGTCCTGCCCCTTATAGAGGATGCGGGAGCTCCCCGGAACCTCGGCCACGTCGTCCGGGAGTAGGCGCATCAGGGCCCGTGCCGTCATGGACTTTCCGCAGCCCGACTCCCCCACCGTCACCAGCGTTTCGCCGGCGCGCAGGTCGAAGGAAATGCCCCGGACGACGTGGAGGCGCCCGTCGCGGACCTTCAGGTACACGTGCAGGTCCCGAACCTCGATGACCTTTCCGTCCACGGCCTTCTCATCCATCTCAACCATCGTTCTGTCGTTTGCGCGGGCCACGGCTCAGTCCCTCGCGCGCGGGTCCAGCGCGTCGCGGAGCCCGTCGCCCAGCATCTGGAAGGAGAGCATGGTCAGGCTGATGAAGAGCGTGGGAAAGAAGAGCTGCCAGGGATAAAAGAGCATCTGCTGCTGCGCGCCCGAGGCCAGCGCGCCCCAGCTGGTCATGGGCGGCTGGATGCCCAGTCCGATGTAGGACAGGAAGGCCTCGCCGAAGATGAAGAGGGGGACGTCGAAGGTGACCGCCACGATCATGACGCCCATGATGTTGGGGATCAGGTGCTTCCAGAGGATCCGCCACGGCGAGGTCCCCAGGGCCCGGGCCGCCAGGACGAACTCCTGCTCCTTGATCTGCAGGATCTGCCCCCGGACCAGGTAGGCCATGTTGCACCAGCCCGTCAGGGTCATCGCGACCAGCAGGCTATCCATCCCGCGGCCCAGGATCAGGGAGACCAGGACCGCCAGGACCAGGTAGGGGATGCTCGACAGGACGTCCGCCAGGCGCATCATCGCATTGTCGACGGCGCCGCCCAGTCCGGCGGCCACCCCGCCGTAGAGCAGGCCCATCAGGATGTCGATCAGCGCGCCGACCAGAGCGACGATCAGCGAAACCCGTCCCCCAACGGCGACGCGGGCAAAGAGGTCGCGCCCTATCTTGTCCGTACCGAACCAGTGGGCCGCGGAGGGCCCCAGGTTCTTCTCGGCCATGTTCAGCGCCTCGTGCCCGTAGGGCGTCAGCGCCGGACCCAGGGCGCAGAGCGCCGCGATGAGCGCCAAAAGTGCCGCGGACAGAAGGGCCGCCCGGTTTCGCTTCAGGCGACGCCAGGCGTCCTGCCAGTAGCTCACGGAGGGCCTGAAGGCGAAGGGAGCCTCGTCGGGTCGCCCGATGAAGCGAAAGTCCTCCGGTCGGAACCCCTCGCTCCCGCTCCCTGCCTCAACGGGGCACCGGTCGGGACGAGGCCCCATCACGCCCCCCCTCCGTCGCGCGCGAAGCGGATTCGGGGGTCCAGAAAGCCGTAGAGGACGTCCACGGCCAGCATCGCCAGGATGTAGAGGGCGGACAGAAAGACCGTCTGCCCCATGATCAGGGTGTAGTCCCGATCCCCTACCGACGAAACGAAATAGAACCCCAACCCAGGCACGGAGAAGAGGCGCTCCACCACGAACGCCCCGCCGAACATCAGGGCGATCTGCGGCCCCAGCAGGGTCACGATGGGCAGGA
>NZ_DBHLDX010000117.1:0-2698 GCF_057312375.1 Fretibacterium sp. | reverse complement strand
CGCCGCCTGCGCCCTGGAGGCCGCCAGGGACAGAAGCAGGACCGCCGCCCCAATGGCGCTACGCATCTTAAAGGTCCGGAACATTTCGCAGAGAACCTCCTTAGAGAAAAAGGTCGTTCCACTTCCTGTTCTATTCTACCTCATAACGCGTGAACGCCGGATTGCTCCGCTAAAAGCGACAGACAGGTTGAAAGCGCTGAGCGCGGATGAAACAGGGGGGCGGTCCCAAACCGTCCCCCTTATCGTTAGCTTAACCCGTCGGGAGATACCCCGACGCGACGTCTTCCGCCTCAGAAAGGACGTGTCCCTGCGGGCCAGATACAATCAACGGGCGAGGCTGAAGGTCAAACCTGCCCCGTTTTTTCCAGGGACTGGATTTCCTCCAGGGGCAGTCCGGTTGCCTCTGCGATTCTGGTTAAGTCCAGCCCCATCCGAAGCAGGTTCCGAGCCGCTTCCGTTCGGCCGAGTTGTATGCCCCTTGCCTCTCCCCTTCCCTCCACCTTGTCCAAAACGCTCAGCATGGTAACGCTCTCCCCCTCCCTGAATTGATTCTGCGCCTCCTCAAAGCGGATGGTCTCGCGTCAGTGCCGACAACAGCTTCAGCACCCCGTCCACGTGCTTCACAACCTGACAAGAGGGAACGTAATCCCGGTTCCGCCTCATCTGCACAAAGTAGTCCGCCACGATCCTGAAGTCGCTCGTGAAACGATCGCGCCCCTCCAGGGCGCCTCTTATTCGTGTACTTCGACAACTTTTCCGCTTATCGTCTAAAAGCTTGGAGATGAAATTACCTTCCCTCGGCGCAGACCGATCTTATCCAATCGAAAAGTTCGTCCAGGTCGTAGTCGCCGCCATGCCCCTGCCCCCAGGGCACCGCGAAATTGACGTCAAGCCCGGCATTGTCGAGAACCGCAGCCAAAATGACGGGCACGGCAAGAGAGGTATCTCTATCGACGGCCCCGTGGCGAATCCTCCAGTGCTGTGCGGGCTTTACCTCCTTGAGTCCGATGTAATTCATCGGGTTCAGCATCTTGACAACAGTGCTTTCAGCCAGGGCCCCGCCCGCAGTGTCGTGATCCTGCCCAAACCGCGTGAAGTGCCGGGCCTTAACAGATTGAGTGCCGAACAGCTCGTTCTCTCCCGTGTTCAGGTCCGGCGCGTCGAAAGCCGGAGCCGTCTTCATTCGCCCGACGTACCGAATGTACGCCTCGAAGTCGATCGCGGTCACCTTCCCATCCCGAACTGTCAGCCACTCCAGGGCAGACAGGTCCGTCCCCTGATCCATCACTCTTTGAGCGGAGGCAATCACCCAGGACCCGACATAGTCCTTGAAGGACCCATTGCCGTCCGCATCAAGGGTCAACGCCGCCCCGCCTCCTTCGAGTTTCAGTCCGTTCAGGTATCCTGTGAAATGACGCTTCAACTCCTCGGAGGCCCGTTTCTGCTCCTCCGTCAGCGTCCCCTTTACCTTGGGACGAGCCTCCTGCGAGATGACGGCGCGCCCTCCGGGAGATGGCATCGTCCCTGGCATCATCGTCTGCTCGTAATCGTTGACGCCGTTAAACAGCCACTCGTAAGCCATGTCGGCGTGCTCCAGGTTCGTGATAGGGCAGTAGGCGGAGACGGCAAAGATATCGTCGCTTGCCTCGGCCGCGCCGAGCAAAGCCAGGTAGGGTTCGTAGTCCGGGGCATTCCCGGTCGCGCCAAGCAGTGCGGAGAGGGCTCCTCCGGCGCTGGTACCATTTGAGACGATCCTCGCAGCGTCACCGGGCATCCGTTTGTCGTTGTGGTGCAGGTAGCGTACCGCGGCCTTCAGGTCCACGATGCAGGCCGGGGCCTTGCCCGTATATCGGCCGGCCTCGTCCTGAGTCGTCCGACCGCGTACACCGGGCGAGGCCACGACATACCCCCGGGACAGGGCCAGGAACGAGGCGTTCGGGTTCCCGTCTCTGTCCTCTCCGGGACCTCCCGGCTCCCCCGGAAAGTAGCCGCCAACCGTGTTCGGGAAGAAGATTGGCGCCGTTTCGGCAGTATAGCCGTCGACGGTTCCCCCCTCGAAATACGGCTTGGGGATGTAGATGTTCATGACCTGAAGCTTTGCATCCGCCG
Source organism: Fretibacterium sp. (assembly GCF_057312375.1). NCBI lineage: Bacteria > Thermotogati > Synergistota > Synergistia > Synergistales > Aminobacteriaceae > Fretibacterium > Fretibacterium sp. Next base: position 589 of record NZ_DBHLDX010000117.1, on the reverse strand, counting down.
GTCGGCTCACGTAAGGGACGTTCTCGTAGGCGCGGTAGGTGATGGTACTGCCCTTCAACGTCAGGGTCACCGTGTCCCCCGAGTCCGGATCGAACTCCAGGTCTGCAGCCTCGCCCGCCCCTGCAAGTCCCGCAAGCCAAACGAGTCCCAACATAAAGGCACTCCACGAATTCGTCATCGTGATATCTCCTCTCAACACGTATCGGTGCGAACCACTCGTCCGCCTAAGGGCGGAATGCCCCGTCCGAGGTTACCGTGGCCTACCTATAAGGCCTCCGCCCAGGCCGCCTCGCGGAACCCGATCAGCACGATCTCCTCCGTCACCAGCAGGGGGCGTTTCACGAGCATTCCATCGGATGCCAGCAGCCTCAGTGCCTCCTCCTCGCTCATCTCCGGCAGCTTGTCCTTCAGCCCCAGGGCACGATAGTTCATGCCGCTGGTGTTGAAAAAACGCTTCAGGGGCAGATTGCTTCGTCTTTGCCATTCCTGCAACTCCGGGACCGTCGGTGGGGCCTGGACGATGTCCCGGAACGTATAGCTCAAGTTTTTCGCGTCCAGCCACTCCCTGGCCTTTCGGCAGGTGCTGCAC
>NZ_DBHLDX010000116.1:0-2732 GCF_057312375.1 Fretibacterium sp. | reverse complement strand
GACCGAGCGCGCGCCCATCCCCGCCCTCCTGTCCCACATGCCCGTGACATGCCCGACCCCGTCACGAGAGGAGGCCTCCGGGCAGCATGCCCGGAGGCCTCCACAGAGCCCCTGCCTGCGCAGGCGCTCTCCCTCGCGGTACGGTTGGGCGTCCCGGGAGGGGACCTCATACCTAATGATGAGGGAAGCTGTGGTTAACGACTTCCCGCGCGGTCGGACATAAGTTATCCAAAATGCAAGCAGCGCCACCACCATGAGGTCTAATGGCAGGGCGACATTGGCGGCAAGCGCCGCAGAGCCTGGATCGTTCAGCCCCGCGCACAGGATGTCGATGAGGTACGTGGCCGCGCAGAGGGCGCCTGTGCCGAGAAGTGTGGCGGCCCGTTTGCCGTCGTCGGTCGTTCCCATGAGCCCAAGCCGCATGATGCGAACCTACCTTTCCTTTGTTTCTGCCGGCTCTTTTCGCCTCCAACACAGGGAATCGGAATTCCAAAAGGCGTTTTCTCGCGCGAGGGACCCACCGAGGGCGGGATCGAAGAACGCGGAGGCAAGCGACGTTGCCGCCGCGAAAGAGGCATGCTCTCCAGGGAGGCCGCTCTTCTTGGCGAACGCCGCGAAGCTCCCGGCCCAAGCAGCCGGCGCCTCGAAACGCGACGGCACGCCCATGCCGCGCTTGCGGCACTCGCATTCGATCGCGCGGGCGAGGTCCTTGAGGGCAAGGGTGACGTTCGTTGCGTAGTAGACGACGTCGACGAGGTCCTTCATCCTCGACGATGGCCAGCCGCTCGGCTGCGTCTCCATTATGGCGCACAGTTTGTCTGCCAGCTGATCGGGAAGCGGATAGACGAGGTAATCGCATGACTCGAGCCCCTCGACGCGAACCCTGTTCGCGGGGACGATGCGATCTGCGGGCTGTGTGATGTCGCAGTCCAGCGACAGGTCGATGAGGATGGGGTCCTTCTCCTCGTGGCCCAAGAAGGTCTGAAAGCGCAGCTTGAGCAGACGCGAGTAGCCGTTGTCGTCGAGTGATTCGGACCATTTGTCAAGCTTGAACGCGAGGAAATCCCCCATGTCCCTGCCGGCGAGCTCGACGAGCGCCGCGAGCGCATCCTCGGACGACTCCTGCGATGCCGTCGCGAAGTCGATGTCGCGCGTGGCGCGGCCGTCGGGAATGCGCGCGAGCAGCCCGCTTCCGCCCTTGAGGATGAACCGGCCATCTGGGTCGCTAAACACCCTGCACAGGAACCGGTCGCGCAAAGCCTGGCGATAGCCGTCCCCGGGGTCGCCGCCCCTGTCGCGCACGGCCTTCTTCAGGGCCCTGTCGAGCTGGCCGCCGTTCTCGTACGTCATTCTTCCCGCCTCCTAGTTAGCGCATCGTACAGGCTGGCCCCCGCCGGCATCCCGACTTTTGCCCCCCTCGCGTCGACCGATTCCCTCAGCACACCTTCGTCTTCGACAAAGCCCCTTTCGAGCGCGTCCGCGAGCACGTTCGTGACCAGGCTCAGGTCCTCCCCGGAGTCAATCAGGTCCACTACCGTGAGCCAGGGCCTCGTCGCTGGAATGCCCGAGACGATCGCCACGTCCTTCGGTTCGAGGCGGCGCTTCCTGATGATCAGGTTTGGGCGCTTGGTCTGCTTTCTCTCGGGCGTGCAGAACTCGTAGGGCGAGGGGCCGACCTCGCCGATGCCGTAGAGCCATGCCGCCGTCGCCCCCATGGCGACGGGCACGCCCTCGCCTGCGATGTCGCCGGGGCGTCTCCCCGGGTCGATCGACAGCCAGGCCGCGAGGACGTCCTCCTCCCGCGTGCTCGGCGAGCCTCCCATGCGGTAGACGCCCTTCGCGAGCCTCTCTATGTTGCCGAGCCCCTCCAGCCTCGAGAGCGCGTAGCGCTCGACGCCGAGCGCCTGCGCCTGGGCAGACGTGAAGAGCCCCCTTTGGGAAGAGGCGATGTCGTTGACGACTCGTATGGCTTCAATCAGTTTCATGCTTGCATTGTAGCAAAAGCTGCAACAATGCAAGCAAATACACTCAGAATGAGCGGCGCCATTCGACGGCATTCGGGGTTACCGAAACTACGGAAACCGATTTTCGCGTTTTTATATTCCCGTTTGTTGACCTAGCAAATGTAATTGAAGAGGGCTTAAATCCGCCTCGCAGTTTCAACTCAGTTTCGGCTGCGCGAAATCAGCTCTCGGGGGACCCGAATTGTGAATTATTCCCGCAGGACCCGATTATTCCCGTACCGCCGAGTACTCCGCTGTGCCGCCCAGTAGGGGCAGTTGAGAATAATCTGGTCGTTTTCCCAGGTAGGAATGCAAAAAGAAAGCCTCCGAACCAGGAGGTCCGGAGGCCGTTATTCCCGCTATTTCGCTGGTGGCTTTACCCTGCGGCGATGCCGAAACAGTATCGGGCGGTACTCGGCAGCACCAAAACGCGAGTTCAGAAGCCAGTTCCCGCTATTCCCACTCTTTCACGCTCGTTTGTTGCTGCGTCATTCCAGTCGACTCCAGTTGGGTCATCAGCTTTGACCGTCGTGCCGCGAAATCCCGCCACGTGTTGTCGCATGGGCGTTTGGGACAACACGTGGGACAACGCAGGAAACTTTTCTGCCGCCGAAGGCTCGCAGTTTCGTTTTTGTCCCGGGGACAGAAACGAGCAGGTTTTGGGGTTCGGAACTACTCGAAACGGATGACAAAGTGGCTGATTTTCTTCATTGGAACCTGTTTAGCGAA
>NZ_DBHLDX010000115.1:0-2824 GCF_057312375.1 Fretibacterium sp. | reverse complement strand
CGATGGAGGGGACCCCCGCCAGCACGTCCACGCACCCGCCTATCCAGTCCCTCTCTCCGGGGCCCGCGAAGCAGGCCAGGTAGACGCCGCAGGCCAGGCCCGGCGCCAACGCCAGGGACATCGTGACGGCCAGCAGGAACAGCGTCCCCGCAGCCGCGGGCCAGATGCCGCCCCACACGGGCCGGCCCGCGAGGATCGCATCGAGTGGCGGCGTGCTGCCGAAGAACAGCCTCAGGTTCACCGCGGGCAGCCCCCGCGCCAGCAGGAAGAGGACCAGCCCCGACAGGGAGAGGACCGCCCCCAGCATCGCGGTCCACCCCAGGGCCAGCAGGAGCTTCTCCCGAAGAAAGCGCGCCCTCATGGCCTGACGTCCCCCGACGCCTCCCGGGACAGGCGCCGGGCCACCAGGCTGAACGCGGCGCAGGCCAGGAGGAGCAGCGCCCCCGCCAGGAGCAACGACAGGTGCTCGCCGCCGCCGATGTCGCTCGACAGGACCAGGGCGATGTGGGCCGTGAGCGTCCGCATGGAGCTCAGGGGCGAGAGGGCGAACTGGATGGCGTTGCCGGCCAGCATCGTGGGGATCAGCGCGTCTCCCAGCGCACGGCCCAGGCCCAGCACGGCGGCGGACAGCATGGAGCGCTTCGCCAGGGGCAGGGCGACGCGGCTCAGGCACTCCAGGGGCGTCATGCCCAGGGCGGCGGCGGTCAGCGACGTCTGCGCCACAAGGCTTCGAACCCCGCCGTCCATGACGAAGGTCATGGTGGGCAGGCCCTGAAGCGTCAGGACGAGACAGGCCGCCAGCCAGCAGAAACCCGTCCCTCCCAGCGCCCCGCGGATGAGCGGCACGAGGACGAAGACGGCGGCGAAGCCGTAGACCACGGTGGGCACCGCCGTCATCAGCCTCAAACACCCCATCAGGAGGGACGCGAGGGGACGCGGCGCCATGCCGTTCAGCATACAGCAGCAGCCCAGCGCCAGGAACCACCCCAGGAGGAGCGAGGAGAGCGCCAGCAGGACTGAGGCGTGGACCATAGGCAGGATGCCGAAGCGGCCCCCCGCCGGGTTCCAGAGGCGCCCCAGGAGGGCCAGGCCCCGCCCCTCCGACAGGGCGGCGAGGCCCGAGATCAGGATGAAGGCGATGACGGTCCCCAGGAGGCCCGACACGGAGAGCGCCAGGGCGCGCAGGAGGGCGGGGACCTCCCGGTCCCCGCCCCGAACGGCTCCGCAGCGCACGGCGCTACTTCCCCGGCCTGGGGATGGGGATGTAGCCGCTCTTCTCGATGATCTTCGCCCCCGCGTCGCTGTAGATGTAGTCGATGAAGGCCGCCGTGAGGCCCGAAGGGTCGCCCTTGGTGTTCATGAAGAGCTGGCGCACGACGGGATACTCACCGGACGCCGCATTCTCCTGGGAGGGGACGTGCCCGTCGATGGCGACCCCGGCGATGGTCTGGTCCAGGTGTCCGATGCCCACGTAGCCGATGGCCCGCGGGTCCTGAGCGATGGCAGTCTTCATAGCGCCGTTGGAGCTCACGACGTTGACCGTAGGGGCCAGCTCCGCCTTGCCCAGCAGCTTATCGGTGAAGGTCTCCCTCGTGCCGCTGCCGTCCTCGCGTCCGTAGACGTCGATGGCTCCAGGCTCTCCGCCCAGGTCCTTCCAGTCCTTGATCTCGCCGGTGTAGATCTTTGCCACCTGCTCTCCCGTCAAGCTCTTGACCGGATTGTCCGGGTGAACCGCCAGCGCCACCCCGTCGATGGCGAAGGGGAAGGTCTTGAGCCCGTACTGCTCGACCTCCTTCTCCTTGAGGGGACGGCCCGTGTTGCCGATGCCGACGAGCCCCTCGCCGACCTGCTTGACCCCGACGCCGCTGCCGCCGCCGGCGACGGTGATGCGGATCTTCGGGTTGAAGGTCATGATGTCCTGGGCCGCCTGAGTCATCACCGGGATGTGGGCCGTCCCTCCGGCGATGTCCAGCGTGCCCTCGAGGTCCTTGAAGGCGTCGAGGGGTTCGGCCTCCGCCACGGCGGCGGCCAGGAGCAGAGCGCACAGGGCAAAAACTCTTCCGAACGTCTTGAGCATGATTCCCGTTCCTTTCCATATCTTTGTCTTTTGCGACCTTTGGCAATGTTTTTCTCATTTTGGCTCGTCGAAGCAACGGGCGCCTTCCTGTTCGGGCAAGCCGCAGCGCACCGCGCGTCCCCACAAGGGGGGCGCGTCGGGACCTCGTTCCATTTCTCAATCATCCGTCGACGAGCAGCCAGCCGCAACGAGGGCGTGCACAGCCAGACGTCGGGCAGGGCGGGCAAAAACGACGAAGGATCGATGGATTGGGAACTTGGAACTGCGGGCAGGGTGATCAGGGGGGATTAAAGGACAGGGGAGCCCGACGAAATGCAGCCCGTGCATCCTCCGTCGACGCGTCAGCTGAAACCGCCCATTGAGCTCCCCTCCTCCGGCTTGAAATGCAGCCTCATTATAGCAGAAGGAGCCTGCGGCACGCGGCGCGCCTCTGGGGGAACATCGATCCGCCTCCCGTCGAGTATAATGTCGGTGAAGGCAGCACAAGCCGAAAGGGACGATAGCATGCCCGGACTGAGGGGAATCGACAACATCAAGAAGGCGATGGAGCGGCGGGAGAGGGAGCGCGACGAGAGCCTGAAGCTCGCCCTCGAGGCCGAGAGGGATGAGGTAGCGACCAGGCCTGAGGCTTCGGGCACGGAAGCGCCCTGCGACCTTGAGCGCCGCCTCGCCGAACGGCTGGCCGACCAGAGGAGAGCCGCCGAGGAACGCGCCGCAGCGTGGAGGACGGGAGCGACAGCCGGCGCG
>NZ_DBHLDX010000114.1:0-2927 GCF_057312375.1 Fretibacterium sp. | reverse complement strand
TCTTCTTTGTCCTGACGACGAGCTTCGTGCAGGGGCGGGTGGAGGTGGACCTGCCCCGGGGGGAGGGAACTCCGCCGAGGGAGGACAGGACCTTGCTGGTCTCGGTGAAAGCGGACGGCACGGTCCTCTGGGACGGGACCCCGGCTGCGAGTGCGGACGTGCCCGCCCTGGCGGCCCGCGCCGTGGCCGAGAGCCGGGACATCCTGCTGGCGGGCGACCGTGCGGCTCCCTACGGGGCGGTCGCGGAGCTCCTGGAGCTCCTTCGGCACGAGGGGCTGGACCGCGCGGGCCTGGCTCTTCGGGGCGTCGCAGTGCCATGAGTCGCTGCTCAGATATCCGTCGGTGGGCGCTTCCCGCAGCCCTCAGTCTGGCCTTCCACGCGGTGCTCTTTCTCCTTCCCATCGGCCTGAACGTCACCGAGTCCCGTCCCGCCATGAGGCTCACCCTGGCTCGGCCGGTGCGCGTCCCCGGTCCACCCCGCCCGGCTGGGGGCGGTTCTCAGGGGAACGAGGCGCATCCCGTTCTTCCGTCTTCACCGTTCACTTCGCTTCAGGAGGACGAACCCATGGGTGAGATCAATCCCCGGAAGAAAGCCGATTCCGCGAAAAAATCGAAGCAGAGTCCCAAACCACAGCGAAAACCCGCTTCCAAAGCGAAGCCTGAACCTACGCCAAAACCCAAGCCCAAACCTGTTGCCGACCCCGCGGTGCGTGAAGCGCCAAGCGAAGACCCGACCGTAGTGCGGGGTCGGGCCCCTATGCTGAACGCCGGAGGCTCCGGCCTCGGTGGCGGACGGAGCGGCGCTGTGGGGAGCGGCGAGGGCACGTCCTCCGGTCCGGGGGCCGAGACGGGCCCCGTGGACGTGGGGACGCTCAGGATTCTCTCCAGAACGCCGCCGGAGTATCCTCTCTTTTCGCGCAAACGTCGAGAGGAGGGGCGGCTGACGATCCTCATCACCATCCAGTCGGGGCGCGTGACCGACGCGCAGGTAGAGCGCGGGAGCGGGTACCCCCGGCTGGACGAGGCCGCGCTGCGCGCGGTGCGGACCTGGCGGTTCGACCACCCCGGGCGGATACGTGCCCGGGTGCCCGTCAGCTTTCGCCTGGAGCGTTAAAAGCAGCGATCATTCAGCACTTCGAAAAGAAGGGTTACATTGCTCTTTTTTTTGCGGTATAATACCGCTGCAAAATACACATGAATATTCACGCGGAGTTCGGCGCAGGGAATCCGGTGCGAATCCGGAACGGCCCCGCCACTGTAAGCGCGACGAAACCGATGGATGTCATTGTTCTCCGGCCGTGGCCGGGACGAGAAGGCTCGGGAGTAGGAGGACCGCAAGTCAGGAGACCTGTCGAACGTCCGTTTTGCCGAACGCCTCGGGGGACGGGTGTCGGCAATGTGTTTCTGGAGTCGGGTATGTGGGAGGAGTCCTCGAAGGGCTCCTCCTGTTGTTTAATATGAAGAGAGGAGATGCGCGCCGATGAAGGTCGGACCCCCTTCCCCTGCCTTCACCCTTTTGTTCTTCGCCCTTGCCCCCGTTTTCGTGCTGGGTCTCGCGGACCCCGTCCTGGGGACGACGGAGCTCCCCGAGGAGCGGGTCGTCGCTTCCCCCGTGGAGGGCGAGGACAAGCTGCTTCTCTCTCCGGGATCGGTGACGGTGGTGCGCCCCCAGGAGATGAAGGGGGAGCAGAAGAACCTTCCGGAGCTCCTGAAGCAGGTTCCGGGCCTTCACGTCGTGGAGACCAAGGGGCGCGGGGCCTATACGGTGGCCTCCATCCGCGGCAGCAGCGCCGCACAGGTGGCGGTCTACGTGGACGGGGTCCTGATGAACCTGGGCAGCGAGGCGGCGGTGGACCTCTCCACGATCCCCGTCGAGAACGTCGAGCGCATCGAGGTCTACCGCGGCTACATTCCCTCCCGGTTCGGGGGGGCCTCCATGGGCGGCGTCATCAACATCGTCACGAAGAAGCCCGAAAAGTCCGGCGGGACCCTCTCGCTCGGGGCGGGCTCCTGGGGACGGGCACGGGCCGGCCTGGCCTGGGACGCGCCGCTTGGCAGCGGCAGCCTGTTCCTGGGCGTCAACCACGACCGCACCGACGGCGATTTCAAATATCCCAACGACAACAACACCCCCTACACCCCGACCGACGATTACGAGGCGGAGCGCGAGAACAATCGTTATGCAAACACGGACGTGCTGCTGAAGTGGAACGACGACCACTGGCGCGTCGAGGGCGGCTGGAAGCGCAACGACCGCGCGCTGCCTTACCCGGCTCCCGGAGCGGACAAGCAGGAGAGTCCGCGGGGCGCGGACTTCCGCGTCGACCAGTGGAACGTGGTCCTGGCGCGGCGCCAGACCTGGGGTGACCTGGAGTGGGGGTTCCGCGCGGAGTACCTGGGGCAGAGCAAGAGGTACGACGACCCGGCGGACACGATCGGGGGCTGGGGCGAGCAGCACAACCGCTACGACACGGACCGCCTGAGCTTCGCCCTGGACGGTGCGCTGCCCGTCGGGGACCACCACCTGCTGGAGTTCCTCTGGAACTACTACGACGAGACCCTGAAAACGGATGGGGACATCGTGAAGAAGATGCGCGGATTTCGGGAGCACAACCGCTACAGTTGGAACGCCCAGGTCCAGGACACCATCGGGTTGGGCAGAGGGGACGACCTATGGCTGACCCCGGTGGTGCGCTGGAACGCCGCCGACGGCCGCACGGAGTTCTCGTGGGGGGCGGCGCTGGACTGGAGGATGAGCCGGGAATGGGCCCTGAAACTGACGGGCGGAACGTACAACCGGGCCCCCAACCTCTATGAGCTCTACGGAGACGGGGCGTTTGTCATCCCCAACCCCAGCCTGAGGTGGGAGAGGGGGACGCAGTGGGACGTCGGACTGGCCTGGAAGGGGCAGCTGTGGGGCGGGGAGG
>NZ_DBHLDX010000113.1:0-2988 GCF_057312375.1 Fretibacterium sp. | reverse complement strand
TATTGGTCGCTTAGGAGGTAGTAACATGGCAACACCGAAGAGAAAGACATCCCACTCCCGCACGGCACAGCGCAAGGCCCAGTGGCTTGGCGCGCTCTCCGCGCCGGAGTTCCAGAGCTGCCCCCGCTGTGGGGAGAAGGTGCAGGCCTACCGCGCCTGCGCGGCCTGCGGCTACTATCGCGGGCGCAAGGTCCTGACCGTGGGGGAGGAAGAGGCGGCCAACTAGTTCACGTTTGTGCCGAAGTGCTTTGCAGTGAGACGCCGAGGGCAGATTGTCCTCGGCTTTGTGATTTATGGGGGCACGGCGGTTGACGCCCTGCCCCGGAGGGGACGGTCGTACATGGCTGAGGAGACGTTTCAATTTCAATCGGAGGCCGCCGAGCTTTTGAGGATGATGATCCACTCGGTCTACTCCAACCGGGATATCTTCCTGCGCGAGCTGATCTCGAACGCATCCGACGCGCTCGACAAGCGGCGCATCGAGCGGCTGAAGGACAGCGAGCTGGCGGACTTCAAGGGCGAGATCCGCGTGAGCCTGGATAGGGAGAAGCGCACCCTGACCGTGGCGGATAACGGCATCGGGATGACCCGCGACGAGGTGGTCCGCTACCTGGGGACGATCGCAAAGTCCGGAACGCGCGAGTTCCTGGCAGCGGCGAAGGAGGACACGGCCGCGGGGGAGCGGATGATTGGACAGTTCGGGGTGGGCTTCTACTCCGCCTTCATGGCGGCGGACCGCGTTGAGGTCGTGACGCGCAAGCTGGGCGAGGCAACCGCCTGCCGGTTCAACTCCGCCGGGGAAGGGGAGTTCACGGTGGCGGACGCCAGCCGCGACGAGTGCGGGACGTCCGTGACGCTCTGGCTGCGCCCGGTGAAGGAGGGCGAGAAGGACTACTCCGAGGAGTGGACGGTCCGCGACGTCATCAGGCAGTACTCGGACTTCATCGCCTGGCCCGTCGTGATGCCGGTCGTGCGGAAAAAGGACGGAAAAGAGACCGTCGAGGACGAGGTCCTGAACTCCCAAAAGGCGATCTGGCGTCGGGAGGAGGGCGAGGTTACGGAGGAGGAGTACCGCGAATTCTACCGCCACCTGACCCACGACTGGAAGGAGCCGCTGGCGCACATGCGCCTGAACGCGGAGGGGGCCACCAGCTTCAAGGGGCTGCTCTTCGTTCCGGCGGAGGCCCCGCTGGACCTCTTTATGAACCCGAAGGCCGGGGGAATCAGCCTTTACATCAATCGGGTCTTTATCATGAACGACTGTCAGGCGCTGATCCCGGAGTACATGCGCTTCATGAGGGGCGTCGTGGACTCGGACGACCTCCCCCTGAACATCTCGCGCGAGATCCTTCAGGAGGACCCCATCACCCGCATCATCCGTCGCAGCACGCAGCGAAAGGTGTTCAGCGAGCTGAAGAAGATGCTTGAGGGCGACCGGGAGAAGTACGAGAGGTTCTGGAACGCCTTTGGCCGCATCCTGAAAGAAGGCGTCATCCAGGACCGCGAGCACGCGGCGACGATCCTGGACCTGGCGCTCTTCCACACCACGGCCCAGGAGGGCGCGACGACGCTTGAGGAGTACCGGAAGCGCATGCAGCCGGAGCAGAAGGGGATCTACTGCCTCACCGGGCGCAGCCTTTCGGCGCTGAAGGCCTCCCCCAAGCTGGAGCCCTTCGCCGCGAAGGGCCTTGAGGTCCTCCTGATGACGGACCCCGTCGATGAGGTCATCCTTGCGGAGGGACCTGAGGCGGACTCGATAAAGCTCCTGAACGCCGGCCTTGACTCCGATGTACCGGAGAGCGGCGAGGAGAAGGAGCGACGCGAAGAGGAGCTCAAGGGGATGGAGGCCGACTTTGCGCCCTTGAGGGAGCAGGCGATGGCGGCGATGTCCGACCGGCTTCAGGAGGTGCGCCCCTCCCTGAGCTTGACGAGCTCCCCCGCGTGCCTTCGGGATGCGAACGGGCTCTCGTTTCAGATGGAGCAGCTCATGCGCGCCATGGGGCAGACCCCTCCGGCGCAGAAGCGGGTCCTTGAGCTGAACGTCGGCCATCCGCTGATCAAGCGCCTGATGGAGCTGGCGAAGCAGAAGGCCCCGGAAACTTCCGACCTCCTCTCCATCCTCTACGACCAGTCCCTGATCCTGGAGGGGGCGCCGGTGGAGGACCCCGCGTCGTTCGTCAGGAGGGTCAACGAGGTCATGGCCCGCCAGCTCAAAGCGTAGAGCGACCTCTGGAGCCGCCGTAGCCTGCGGATTGGGGAATCTTTTCCCCTGTTTTTCGTTTTTCTGGTATACTTCAACGGGCGGTGTGGAGCGGCTTCATGCCGCTAACGTCGCGCTGACACGAGATAAGCGCCCTGCAAGGCGGTCGGAATACGGGGCTGGGACACACGGGGGTGGACATCATCAAGAAGCAGGATAAAGGTGCGCTTGACGCCGCAGGCGCTGAAAAGGAAACGCGGAAGCAGACAAAGGCTGGAGCGTCGGCCTCGACGCGGAAGCGGACGAAGGCGCCAAAGCCGGAGGCGGCCGCTCCTGACGAACAGGCTCTAGAGAAAAAGGACGATTTCACCCTCCAGTACGACGTGAGCTCCAGGGAGCGCTACGTGGACTCCACGTCACAGAAGACCGACTTCGACAGGATGCTGGATGAGCTCTCGCGGATCAGCAAGGATATGCTGAGCTGGGAGGTCGAGAAGTTCACGAGCAAGTACCAGGGCGAGGGGGACGAGGCCGCTGCCACGGCCAGGAAGTTCGAGGCATTTCTGGGCGGCTTTATCACCAACGCGGCGGTGGAGCTCTACGATCGGGGCTATCGGGACGCCGCATTCCAAAGCCTGGAGCAGGCGTTGAAGGTCCTCGACACCAAGAGGAAGCTGGAGATCGAGGTGGAGTCCATCAAGGCGCGCAACGAGGAGGACAGCGTGGACCTCTCGGACATGCTGGGGCTCTTTGGAGGCGACGATTCCGGGGACGGGAATTAGGGAAAC
>NZ_DBHLDX010000112.1:0-3049 GCF_057312375.1 Fretibacterium sp. | reverse complement strand
GAAAATGGACTGTGATCTTCTGGTGAAGAACGGCCGGGTCGTTTCGGCCGAGGGGATCGACGCGGCCGATGTGGCCGTGAAGGACGGGCGGGTGGCCGCGCTGCTTGCGCCCCATGTACGGGACGGCGTCCGGGCGGCTCAGGTCCTCGATGCGGAGGGCAGGCTCGTGATGCCCGGAGCGATCGACGTCCACGCACACCTCAACGATCCCGGCTTCACCTGGCGCGAGGATTTTGCCCATGGGACCGCGGCGGCGGCGGCGGGCGGCGTGACCACGGTGGTGGATATGCCCCTGCAGAACGAGCCGGCCCTGACGGATGCTGCGATTTTTGCGCGCAAGTTCGAGGCCGTTCGGGACGAGGCCCTCGTGGATTATGCCTTTTGGGGCGGACTGACGGGGGACAACCTCGACGAAATGCGCGCCCTTCACGACGCGGGCGTCACCGCGTTCAAGGTTTTTCTGGGGCCCGTCTCTCCGGACTATCGCACGCTCACCCTGGGGGTCGTGCGGGAGGCCCTGGAGGTCGCCTCCTCTTTCGGCGGCCTGGTCGGCTTCCATGCCGAGGACTACTCCATCATCCGGCACGAGGAGGAGCGCGCCGTGCGGGAGGGCCGGACCGGCCGCATCGACTTCCTGCGCTCGCGCCCGGTGGAGGCGGAGCGGATCGCGGTCGCCGGGGTGATCGAACTGGCGCGTGCGACCGGTGCGCGGGTGCACATCTGCCATGTCAGCCACCCCGGGGTGGCGGAGCTGATTCGTGGGGCTCAGGCCGAGGGGCTGCCCGTGACTGCCGAGACCTGTACGCACTATCTCGTCTTCGACGAGACGGACGTCCTGGAGCGGGGGATGCTCTTCAAGTGCGCGCCTCCGCTGCGGGATGCGGCGGCCCGCGAGGCGCTTTGGGATTATGTTGTCGACGGAACCCTGGCCTGCGTGGCCTCCGACCACTCGCCATGCGCCCCCCGGGAGAAGGAGGAGGGGGAAGGGGCCTTCAAGGCCTGGGGCGGGATCAGCGGCATTCAGAGCCTGATGTCGGTCTTCTTCGATCGCGCCGTGCACCGCCGCGGGCTTTCTCCCTCCCTCGTCGCCGCCCGGCTCTCGGAGGGGCCGGCGCGGATCTTCGGATTGTGGGAGCGGAAGGGCGCCGTCCGGCCGGGGGCGGACGCGGACCTGGTGATCCTGGATCCCGACCGGGAATGGCGGATCACGGAGGATTCCCTTCAATACCTCAACCGCATCTCGGCCTTCGTCGGCCTGGAGGGGCGCGGGGTCCCCGAGACGGTTCTGGTTCGAGGGCGGGTTGTTTGGGGCGGCGGGGCCGTGCGGGTTTCGCCAGGTTATGGGGAGCTGGTCAGGTGCCGGACCCCTTGAAAAAAGAGAGCGGCATGCGTAGGGGGTGGGGGCATCCCCCCTCGCCGGGCGAGGGAGTCCTTTCCTCTCGCCGTTCATCATCGTCTTTGGGGCAAAGGCCCCGGGAGAGGAGCGTGTTTTTGATGAGCAGGTTCTGTTTTTCGTCTCGTAAGGCATTGGCGTCGGTGTTGGTCGTCCTGCTTTCCCTGTCGCTCTGCGGCGCGGCACTGGCGGCGGAGAAGGAGCTAAAGATCGGCGTGTTGGGCGTCATGAGCGGGCCGGCGGCCTCCTGGGGGCTGGTGAACCGCTATTGCGCCGAGGCGTCCGCCAAGATGATCAACGACAAGGGCGGCTTCCAGATCGGAGAGGACACCTACAAGATCAAGATTGTCGCGGTCGATGACCGCAACGACCCCAAGGTCTCCGTGTCCGGAGCGGAGCGCCTGATCTACGAGGAGGGCATCCACTACATCATCGGGCCCAACATCGACCCGACCTCCATGGCCATCGTCCCCGTCATCGAGAAGGGCAAGGCCATCAGCATCCCCTATGCCTTCTCCAAAAAGCTCTACACCGCCCCGGCCAGCAACTCGATTCTGGGCATGATCGCGTCCTATCAGGCGGGCCCCGTCATCTACTCCTACCTGATGAAGGAGAAGGGGATCAAGAGCATCGCGTTCGTCGCGCGCAACGACTCGGAGTCCCTGAACCAGAGGGATGAGGGCGTGGAGGCCGCCAGGAAACTGGGCCTCGAGATCCTCGCCGAGAAGGACACCTACGAGCCCGGTACCACGGACTTCTTCCCCGTCATGTCCAGCGTCGTGGGCAAGAAGCCCGACCTGCTGGTGCTCTCCGGAGCCGCTCCCGCGGACACGCCCCTGCTGATCAAGACGGCACGCGAGCTGGGCTTCGAGGGCATCCTCAGCACGGAGACCGCCCAGGACGCGAAGGTGATCGCGGAGCTGGCCGGCGACGCGGCCAACGGCTTCATCTCCGTGGGGGGAGCGAGCACCCCGGAGATCCGCAGCGCGTACATGGAGGATTTCATCAAGGAATACGAGAAGGTCGCCGGGGAGTGGAACGACGAGGCCGGGACGAAGGTCTATGCTCTCGAGATCATACTGAACACGCTGAAACAGGCCGGGCCGGAGGCCATCGACGACGTGGAGAAGTTCAAGGCCGCCATGGAGACCTTCTCCATGCCCAACCCGTATCTGAAGGACAACCGGCCGCTGCACTACATCGGCACGCCCTACTTCGGCCAGAAGCGCCAGATCTCCATCCCCATGGTCGTCACCGTTTTCGAAGGCGGGGACTTCAAGACCCTCTTCGTCGGCAGCGCGGAGTAACGGGACGGGGGGCGCCGCCCCCCAATCCCCCTGACCGGGGAGCCGGCTCCCCGGCGCCCCTACGGGCCTGCCCCACCGGGGGCGTGTCCCCGTGGCGGGACGGGCGAGGGGGCAGGGGGCTCGTCCTCCAGGGAAGCCCATAAGCGGACGGCCGGTGAAAAGCGACAAACCGCGCCGTCCGCTTATGGCGGGGTTCGGGGCAGGCCCCGAGTCATGCTTCGGGGCCTCGCCGTCCCGATAGGAGGGATCGTTTTTGGGACAGGTACTCTTCAACGGACTGTACACGGGGGCTCAGTACGCGCTCATAGCCTTGGGACTGACGCTGATCTTCGCCCTGATGAACGTTTTG
>NZ_DBHLDX010000111.1:0-3079 GCF_057312375.1 Fretibacterium sp. | reverse complement strand
TTCAACAAGAAGAAGCTGCTGAACGGCGACGCGGCGGTGCTGTGGAGCAGCGACAGCCTGAACACGAAGGCCATCGTCAACGGCGGCCTGCGGCAGATCGACCAGTTCGGCCAGAAGAAGGCCCTTGAGGGCAACTACAACATCAAGATTCAGGCCGAAGCAGGGCAGGCCGAGATCAAAAAGAGCGACATCTTCAAGATCAAGCACTCGGACGTTTTGATGAACGTCAGCACCAACAAGGCGAATGGCGTGGACTCCGTGAAGACGGACAACCTTCCGGCGGGCACGTATAATATTGATGCCTTTACACCGGCCCCGGCGGGCACCTCGGCAGTGCTGACCGGGCAGTATGGCTTCGACCCCAAGCGGGTGGGGAAACAGGTTTTAGCAGGCACGGCTACGATTACCGATGGCGTTGCACCTGGTACACAAGGGGTATCAGGGTACTATGCAGGTAAGGACCTTGTCTTTAGTATGGGGTCTGATCAGATTACTGTCAATATAGCGACTGCAACCGCTACTGCAGCCGATCTTGCAACGAAACTACAGACTGCGATACAGGGCAAGGCTGGAATCTGGGCTGACGTGACGGTGACGCAGGCGGGTGGTAAGTTCACGATCACCAAACCGGATACCGTTGGTGTCCTTGAGGCTCAAAAGATCCGGGCGGTGAATGCGGATGCTCAAAGTATCTTTGGAACGGAATCCTCTGAGTGGACTGCGCATGCCACAAAAACGCTTACCGTGGATCAGCAGCTGGGAATTGCGGTGAACGCCCCATCGAAAAACGCCAATGTCTTGCTTGAGGTGACGGACGTCAATACCGCGGCCAAGAGCATCACAATGAAGGTGACGGCCAACGCCATAGATGCCAAAGGCGTTACGTCCACAAAGACCGAAGAGGTGACTTTGACCGAGGGGAGCGACATCTCGGTTTTGAATGGACTGTTGGGCAATGATGCGGTCAAGCTCACGCTGAAAGCTAATATGACCGACACGTTCAAGAAGGGCAACAAGCTGGTCTACAACATTGCCAGTGGCACAGGGGCGGATGTAAGCGTAAAGGTCAAGGGAACGGCGAACGACAAGTGGGAACAGTCGTGGGGCAAAATCACGGATGCGGACGTGACTTATGGCCTGAAGGCCGACGATGTCAAGAACAAAGAACTGCACTTCAAGAATTTCTATCTGAACAGCAAGAACGGCAAGGTCTACGAGGGCGATATCGTCCTGAGTACCAACAACAATAAGATAGAAGGCACGGCAGCTGGTAAGCCGCTCGCCAGCTTCGAGGTAGGCTTTGTCGGTCAGGTAGCGAGGAGCGACGTGAAGCTGCGCGATCTGGACAAGTTCTGGGACGCCCAGGGACGCTTTATGCTGAAGGATCCGCAGACCCTCACCATCACTCAGGGCGACGGCAAGCAGGCGAAGATCACGCTCTATGCCAACGATACGCTGGGCGATTTGGCCCAGAAGCTCAACGAGGCAATCGGCACGGGGCTGGGACAGAGCGCGTACGTCGATAACGCTGGCAACTTTGCGGTATTTGTGAATAAGGACGGGGAGTCGGGCTCCGAGTCCGTGGCCGGTACGTTCGTGATTCGCTCCGTGGTCCCGGGCGCTACGGGCAAACTGAGTTTCGCGGGCGACGAGGACTTGGTGAAGGCACTGTCGCTGAACGTGATTCAAAACTCCAAGGAGAGTAACTATTCGGTTGACATCACGGATGCTCATACCGGAAAGGTCGTTGTGAGCGGTGCCAGGACGACGGGCAACAAGCTGATCGGTGCTCTGCACCCAAACATCGACGTAGAGTTCGATGCCATGGCGGGAGTCATCGCAAACTGGGATTACGCTAAGAAGCAGTACGTGTACGATTCCTCGAAGGAATACCACACGGTCCTGCACCTGGCGGACAACACGACGGTGTTCCAGATCGGCGCCAACGAGGGCGAGGACATGGGCGTCAACATCGGCGACATGCGGAGTCGTGCGTTGGGCCTGAATGAGGTGCTGGTGACGGACCGCGAGAGCGCGGCGCGGAGCATCACGGTGATCGACAACGCCATCGACAGGGTGTCGACGCAGCGGGCGAAGCTGGGCGCGTACCAGAACCGCCTGGAGCACACCATCAACAACCTGAACACGGCCACGGAGAACATCACCTCCGCCGAGAGCCGCATCCGCGACACGGACATGGCGAAGGAAATGATGAACTTCACCAAGCTGCAGATCATGCTGCAGGCCGGCACGTCGATGCTGGCGCAGGCCAACCAGCTGCCGCAGAGCGTCCTGACCCTGATCCGGTAGTTTCCCGCATCGCCTGAGGGAAGGGAAGCAGCCTGAGGCGTAAAGCGTCGGGCGCGGGGGGCGGGGGATGTCCCCCTCCCCCCTTTTTGCAAGGACGGCGTGTTCTAAAAAACATTCCCTTGAGAGCGCATCGAGAGCAGACGGAAAGCAGGGTGAGGCCATGCAGGTGAACCTGAGCGCGAAGGCTGTCCTGCCCGCCGCCCCTGAGGCCCTGCCGGCGGCGGGAGGCGGCGTCCCGGAGGGCGTGCGTCCCCCGGAGGCCGCGCAGGCTGCGCCGGAGGCCCTGCGGGAGGACCCCGCGGCGTCCCCGGAGCGCGAGCCGGACCGCGACGCGCAGAAGGACGTGCTGGAGAAGGTGCTGGAGGTGGTGAACCTCCTGGCGCCGGACCGGCACCTGGAATACGAGGTGATCGAGGAGGCGGACATGGTGCAGATCCAGGTCGTCAACAACGAGGACGGCCAGGTGGTGCGCCGGATTCCCGCGGACGAGATCATCGAGATGGTGAAGCAGATCCACAAGGCGCTCAGCGAGCGCCTGGACGTGGTGGCGTAGCGGGCGCTTCGTCCGTTTCGCATTGATTTGCCGATTCAGCCGGAGGGGCGTCCCTCCGGCTGGTTTTTTAGGCCGATTGTATAATAGTGTAAAGGGGTGGGGACATGGAGGATGTAGAGCGGGAACGCGACGGTGAGCTGATCGGTCCGGCGTTGGGGCCTGTGACGGAAGGGCAAATCGAGGCGGAGCTGGAGCAGGGAAGGATATACCGCCTCA
>NZ_DBHLDX010000110.1:0-3243 GCF_057312375.1 Fretibacterium sp. | reverse complement strand
GGAAGGGGGAATTTTTCTCGATGGACGCGGACTTCTTTAACGCGATTCTGGACCGTCAGTAATTATTGATAATTTTGGAGGGATTGATCATGTCGGTTTTTTCCACTCGTTCCACCCGTGGAGCCCTGCGGCTCAGGACCAAGTTGCTCCTCGGCATCCTGTCCGTCGTCTTGATCGTCTTCTGCTCCGTCATCGCCTACGTGACGGTTTCCACGTCGAACAAGGCGTCCCGCGACGTCGAAGTCCTGACGTTAGCCTCCGTCGGCAAGGTTGCGCTCGACATCCAGAACCAGATCAAAGAAAACATTGACATCCTCCTGACGGTCGCCGGTGCGATCCCCCGCCTCGACAGCACGGCGCCCAACGCTCGGGAAACCGTGCTGACGCTCCTGGAGTCGGGCGCCCTTCAGAGGCCGGAGATCGTTTCCATGTGGGTGGCCTTCGAGCCGGACGCCTTCGACGGGCGCGACGAAAACTTCGCGGACAGCGAATGGTACGGCAAAAAGGGACAGTTCACGGCCAGCTTCGTCGAGCAGAACGGCCAGGCCGTCCGCACCCGCGACGTGACGTCAGAAACGATATACGCCTCCGGCAATGAGTACTACACGACCTCCCTCAAGACGGGCGAAACGGTCGTCGGGAACCCGGAGTTCTATACCTACCAAAACGGCTTCAAAACCCTGATCACCTCCATCTCCGTCCCCATCAAGATCAACGGCAGGACCGCCGGAGTGGTCGGAATCGACATGGATTATGCCCTGCTTCAGGCACGCATGAAGACCTTCCGCATCCTCAGCGACCAGACGGTCCTCCTCCTGATCGACGACGACGGCTTCGTCATCTACTCTACGGACCAGACGATGATCGGCAGGCAGCTGGGCGACATCATTCAGGGCCAGAAGACGGCCCCTCAGGTCCTGCAGTCCGTCCGGGAGGGCAGGCAGTTCATGGAGCACGACTACGCCGTGGCGACGAAGGGTCAGGCACTGAAGGTCTACGTACCGGTGCCCCTCACTCCGGCAAAACAGACGCTGTGCATCAACGCACTGGTCCCCATGTCCGTGATGCTGGCGGAGTCGAGGGCCATGGCCCGCAATACGATCCTGGCCGCCATCGTGGGCCTTCTCCTCCTCTCCGGAGTGGTCTACTGGCTCAGCGGGCGCGTCGTCCGCCCCATCCTCGCGTTGACCGAGATCATTCACCGCGCCTCGAAGCTCGACTTCATGTACGACCGCTCGAAGGTCTGGCTCCTGGACTACAAGGACGAGATCGGTGAGATGACCAACAACTACGCTCTCCTGCAGAACAACCTGCGGCAGATCATCCGCGACCTGGGTAAGGAGGCTCAGACCTTTGCCAGCGGGGCGCAGAACCTCGCGGCCATCTCGGAGGAGTCCGTCGCCTCCATGGAGGAGGTCAAGGCCTCCGTGGACGAGGTTTCTCACCTTTCCGCCGAGAACGCAAAGGCTTTGATGAGCACCAACACAGCGGTTGACGAGGTCTCGCGCGCCGCGGCCGCAACGGCGCAGTCCTCCGAGGAGGGCGCCGGGATCGCCGCCCGCACCGCAGACCTGACGCAAACGGCCTTCGCCGAGGTGGATTCCGTCATCGCCAAGGTTCGACAGGCGGAGGACCGCTCCCGCGCCGGCGGGGAGTCGATCGGGAAGGTCAACGGGTCGGTGAACGCCATCGCAGGCTTCGTGACGACGATCACGGGCATCGCAGATCAGACGAACCTGCTTGCGCTGAACGCGGCGATCGAGGCGGCTCGCGCGGGCGAGGCCGGCCGTGGCTTCGCTGTGGTCGCCGAGGAGGTGCGCAAACTCGCCGAGGAATCGAGCAACGCGGCGCAGGAAGTGCAAAAGCTGATCTCCAATCTGGAGGACGACTCAAATCAGGCGAGTGCGGTCATCCGCGAACTGGGCGAGCTTCTGAACGAAACGGTCAAGAGCTCGGGCGAAGCACAGGACAGCCTGAAGCGCGGCCTTGACGAAGTGAACGCGCTGAGCGGACACATGCAGACGATAGCGGCCGCGGCGGAGGAGCAGGCGGCGTCAAGCAGCGAGATGGCGAATTCGGTGGGCCAGGTGTCGAGTGCGACGGCGGAGGTCGGCAAAACCCTGGAGGGCATCAGAAAGGCGACGGGTGAAACGGCCGCGGCAAGCGAGAACGTCGCCACGGAGACCCAGAGGATGAGCGAGGGCGTGGCCCGCCTGGAAGCCCTGGTCGGACGCTTCCAGTACGAGCAGGAGGACGAGGAGAAGGGCAGCCCGGCCCTGCCATCAGGCCGATAGGCGGTAATGGCGCGGCGGTCCTTTGGGGGACCGCCGCGCTGCATTTCGAGCACCCGAAGCGCCGCGCATTCCTCGTACCCGTGGATTTGCGGCCATTTGACTATTGACTTTTTAGGTTCCCCTGATAAAATATTTTTCTGTTGGGTGTTGGGGAATGGTGCAACGGCAGCACGCCTGACTCTGGATCAGGTAATCGGGGTTCGAATCCCTGTTCCCCAGCCATTTTTATCTCAATTCGCCTGGCGTGGAAACGCGGCCTGCTTGGGGTGCAGTATGCCTCAGCAGGCTTTTTTTATGGTTTTACACCGGCTTCCCCGTCGGGCGAGGGACGGAGGTCATGGTCATGACTGAGGTGCGGTCGCTTCTGAACAATGGGTACGTCTTGTTCATCCTCGGCTACGCGGCGCTGCTGATCCTGGTCGGGGCGCTGGTGGGCCGGCGCGTCACCAGCGCGGAGGGGTTCTTCGTGGCGGAGCGCAGGCTGGGGCCTGCCCTCCTCTTCACGACGCTGACCGCGGCGAACCTCGGCGCGGGCTCCACGGTGGGCGTTTCGGCCCTGGCCTGGCGCCACGGCCTCTCCGCCTGGTGGTGGATCGGCAGCGCAGGGATCGGCTCGATGATCCTGGCCTTCTGGGTGGGGCCACGAATCTGGCGCCTGGCGGTCCGGCACAACCTCTACACCTTGAGCGACTGGCTGGACCTGCGCTACGGCAAGGCCTTTCGCGGACTTCTCTCCGCCATGATGGTGGTGGGGACCCTGGCGCTCTTCGCGGGGCAGCTGCTGGGCATCGCCTGGATCCTCCAGGTTGCGGCGGGCGTGCCAACGACGGTGGGGGTCGTCGCGGGGGCGGCGGTGACGACGCTCTACTTCGCGGCGGGGGGCCTGTTCTCGGCAGCCGTCGTCAACCTGGTGGAGGTGGCCGTCATCCTCGCGGGGTTCGCGGCGGCG
>NZ_DBHLDX010000109.1:0-3260 GCF_057312375.1 Fretibacterium sp. | reverse complement strand
GTACGCGCTCATAGCCTTGGGACTGACGCTGATCTTCGCCCTGATGAACGTTTTGAACTTTGCCCACGGCCAACTTTACGTCCTGGGCGGATTCGTCACCTACTACGTCTACGGAGGCATGAAGCTGCCGTTCGTCGTCGCGCTCCTGGCGTCCGCTCTGACGCTGGCCGTCGTCGGCTGTCTCTTCGAGCTCCTCTTCTTCCGGCCGGTATTGAGGCGCAGCGTTCGGGAGGAGAGCACGATGCTCCTCTCCGCCGGGACGGCCATGATGGTGGAGAGCCTCGTGCTCATCTTCTTCGGGGAAAAGCACCGGGGGGTTCCGGCCGTCGTGAGCGGGGTCTTCAACGTCGGAGGGGTCTTCATCCCCAAGGGCAGGCTTCTGGTGATCGGACTCTCCTGTCTGTTTATCGCGGCGTTCATCATTTTCATGCGCTACACCCGACCGGGCCGGGCCCTGAGGGCCATGGCCCAGGATGCGGAGACCGCGCGGCTCATGGGCGTCAACGTGGGACGCTACGCCATACTCGGCTGGGCCCTGGCGGCGATGCTGGCCGGCCTGGCGGGGGCGATGCTGGTGCCCATCTCGGGCGTCAACGCGGGACTGGGCCAATGGATCTCCGTCAAGACCTTCATCATGGTCATGATCGGCGGGGCCGGCGCCATCTCCGGCGCCATCCTGGGCGGACTGGCCCTGGGCATGCTCGAGTCCTGGGGCTATTATTTCTTCCCCGGCGGAGAGACGTACCTGATCATCTTCGTGGCCCTGATCGTCTTCCTTGCCGTGCGCCCCAACGGCTTGATGGGCAAGGCCGTAAGCTGAGGAGGGCGGTCTCATGAAAATGAAGAAAATCGCGCTTTTAGCGGTATTCCTGCTGATTTATCTCGTGGCCATTCCCCTTGTGTTTCGGGACAGGCCCTATTTTCTGAGAGTCCTCACCACCGCGTCCGTCCTGAGCGTGATCAGTGCGGGGGTGTGGCTGATCTTCTATATCGGCCGCATCAACATCGGGCAGGGGGCCTTCGCCCTGGTGGGGGGCTATACCTCCGCGATCCTCGTCTCCCGGCTGGGCTGCTCCTTCTGGACGTCGCTCGTGGGGGCCATCCTCGTGACCGTGCTGCTCAGCGTGCTGATCGGGATGCCCCTGCTGCGCCTCAAGGGCGTCTATTTCTCGATGATCACCCTGAGCCTGACGGAGACGGCGCGCCTGGCGGCCCAGAGCTTTCCGTCGATCACCAATGGGGCCAAGGGGATTCTGAACCTGCCCCTGCCCGGAGCTCTGAGCGTCGGCGGGCTGACCCTGATCCCCGACTTCTCGGCCGTCGACAAGCACCTGGCGTTCTACTACCTCGGCGCCTGTTTCCTCATCATCGGGTTCGCCGTGCTCTACCGGATCGTCAACAGCCGCCTGGGCTGGCTGTTCCGTTCGCTCCAGCAGAACGAGGACCTGGCGTCCTCCTTCGGTGTCGACGTCCCCAGGCTGCGCGTGATCGCGCTGGCCATCTGCGCCGCGTTCGCGGGGGCCGGCGGGGCGTTCTTCGTGACGATGCACCAGTCCGTTTATCCTGCATCCTTTACGGTCCAGGACTCCACCTATTTTCTGCTCTACTGTTTTCTGGGAGGGCTGGAGAGCGTCTGGGGTGCGCTCGTCGGCACGTTCGTCCTCTTCATCAGCTTCGAGATGCTCCAGGGACTCAACCAGTATCAGCCCCTCATCTACTCCTTGATCATGATCGGCATGATGCTCTGGCTGCCCAACGGACTGCTGAGCCTCAAACTGCCCTGGGGACGCAGGCGCTTCCTCTGCGCGCCCGATCCCCAGGACGAGGGGGAGGAGGGACGATGACCATGCCCCTGCTGGAGGTCAAGAACCTGACCAAACGATTCGGCGGCCTGGCGGCCGTGAACGACGTCTCCTTCTCCGTGGAGGAAGGGGAGATCCTGAGCCTTATCGGCCCCAACGGCGCGGGGAAGAGCACGCTCTTCAAGCTGATATCGTCCTTCCTCCACGCTTCGTCCGGAAAGGTCGTCTATCGGGGCGAGGACATCACCTCGATGTCGCCCCACCACGTCGCTCGCAAGGGGATCGTCCGCACCTTCCAGGAGACGACGATCTTCCGGAACATGACGGCGATCGACAACGTGGTTGTCGCGCACCATCTCCAGAGCACGGCGTCGCTGACCGGCTTTTTTTTCGGGACCCCCGCGGCGCGGCGGGACGAGGCCCGGTTTCGGGAGAGTGCCGCGGAGATCCTGGACTACCTGGGATTGGGGGATGTGAAGGAGATGCAGGCCTCCACGCTGCCGCACGGCTACCTCCGCGCACTGGGCATCGCCATCGGGATGGCGGCGCGGCCGAAACTGCTCTTGCTGGATGAGCCCTTCGCCGGCATGAACTCCGACGAGACGCAGCACGCCATGCGGATGGTTCGCGGCATCCGGGACCGCGGCGTAACGATCCTGCTGGTGGAGCACGACATGCCCGCCGTCATGAGCATCAGCGACCGAATCGTGGTGCTGAACTTCGGAAAGAAGATAGCGGAGGGCGTGCCCGCCGCTATCCAGGCGGACGAGGCCGTCATCGAGGCCTATCTCGGGCGCGAGGACGAGGAGGTGGGGTTCTGATGCTCGAGGCGAAGAACATGAACATCACCTACGATTGCGTCCGGGCGCTCCGCGGTGTCTCCATCTCGCTGAACCGCGGGGAGATCGTGACGTTGATCGGGGCCAACGGCGCGGGTAAAACCTCGGTGCTCCGTGCGATCACAGGGCTCCGCCGCCCGGATGCCGGGGAGATCGTCTTCGAGGGGGAGCGGATCGATCACCTTGCGGTGGAGGAGATCGTCAAGCGGGGAATCACGATGGTCCCGGAAGGGCGGCACGTGTTCCCGCTCATGACGGTGAAGGACAACCTGCTGATGGGGGCGTTTCTGAACCGTCGGCGTGCGGAGGTCGAGGAGTCGCTGGAACGGGTGTTCACCCGGTTCCCCCGCTTGAAGGAACGTATCGGACAGACCGCCGGGACGATGAGCGGGGGCGAACAACAGATGCTCGTCATAGGCCGCGGGTTGATGGCACGTCCCAAGCTCCTGCTGCTGGACGAGCCGTCGCTCGGCGTGGCGCCGATCTTCGTACAGGAGATAGCCCGGGCCATCGTCCAGATCAACCGGGAGGACGAGGTTGGCATCATCCTGGTGGAGCAGAACTCCCGGATGGCCCTGAAGATCTCCCATCGCGCCTACGTGATGGTGACGGGCAGGGT
>NZ_DBHLDX010000108.1:0-3446 GCF_057312375.1 Fretibacterium sp. | reverse complement strand
GTTCAGGTGCGGCTTCGTGCGCTCAAACTTCTCCTTTGCCATCTCCGATTCCTCCTGGTTAAGATACTGAATCTATTTTGTCAATGCGTTGCTTACTCAAGGCTACTCGTCGGCCCTGCGGCCCTGAAGAACCTTCTCCGCAACCTCGGCCGGCGTCTGCTCGTAGTGGTCGAACTGCATCGAGTAGGTCGCGCGGCCCGACGTCTTGCTCCTCAGGTCCGTCGCGTAGCCGAACATCCCCACGAGAGGCACATAAGCTCTTATTATACGCGCGTTCGCCCGCATGTCCATACCCTCGATGCGCCCGCGGCGGGAGGATATGTCCCCGATGACGTCGCCGACGTAGTCCTCCGGCGTCACGACCTCGACGGACATGATGGGCTCCATGAGGATGGGCCCCGCCTTCCTCATGGCCTCCTTGAAGCCCATGGACGCGGCGATCTTGAAGGCCATCTCGGAGCTGTCCACCTCGTGGTAGCTGCCGTCCACCAGGGCGATCTTGACGCCGATGACGGGGTAGCCACCCAGCACGCCGCTCTGAATGGCCTCCTCAAGGCCCTTCTCGACGGCGGCGATGTACTCCTTCGGCACCACGCCACCCACGATGCGGTCCTCGAACTCGTAGCCCTTGCCGTCGGGCAGGGGCTCCATCTCGAAGACCACGTGTCCGTACTGGCCGCGGCCGCCGGACTGCCGGATGTACTTGCCCTCCGCCCGTGCTGCGCGCTGAATGGCCTCCCGGTAGGCGACCTGGGGGTTGCCGACCTTGACGTCCACGCCGAACTCCCTCTTCAGGCGATCGACGATGATCTCCAGGTGGAGCTCCCCCATTCCGGAGATGACCGTCTGGCCGCTCTCCTCGTCCGTCCGGACGCGGAACGTGGGGTCCTCGTCGGCCAGAGCGATCAGGCCCTTGCTCAGCTTGATCTTGTCGCCCTGCGTCGCCGGCTCGACGGCCAGCGAGATGACCGGCTCCGGGAACACCAGGCTCTCCAGGACGATGGGGTGGGCCTCATCGCAGAGGGTGTCGCCCGTCTTGGTGAGCTTCAGGCTGGGGACGGCCACGATCATGCCCGCCTCCATCGTGTCGATGTCCTCGCGCTTGTTGGAGTGCATCCGCATGATGCGGCCGATGCGCTCCCGCTGCCCCGATGTAGGATTGTACACGGTGCTCCCCTTCTCCAGTTTTCCGGAGTACACCCGCAGGAAGAAGAGCTTGCCCAGGAAGGGGTCCACCGCCACCTTGAAGGCCAGCGCCGTGAAGGGCTCGCCGTTGTCGGGGTGGCGCTCCAGCACCTTCTCCGGGTCCGTCGGCGAGGTGCCGGTGACCGGGGGCAGGTCGAGGGGGCTCGGCAGGTACGTCACCACCGCGTCCAGGAGGGGCTCCACGCACTTGTTCTTGAAGGCGGAGCCGCAGAGCACCGGAACGGCCTTGAGCCCGATGGTAGCCTCCCGGAGGACCTTTCGGATCAGCTCGGAGCCGACCTCCTGCCCCTCCAGGTAGAGCGTCATAATGTCGTCGCTGAAGTCGGAGAGGGCCTCCACGATGGCGTCGCGCCCCTGCTTGGCCGCCATGGCCAGCTCCGCCGGAATCGGGGCCTCCCTGGGCTCCTGCCCCAGGACGCCGCTGAAGAGGAGCGCTTTCTGATCGATCAGGTCCACCACCCCGGCGAAGTCGTCCTCCGCGCCAATCGGGAGCTGCAGGGGGATGGCGCAGGCGCCAAGGCGTTCATGGATGGCGGCCACCACGGCGTTGAAGTCCGCGCCGATGCGGTCCATCTTGTTCACGAAGGCGACGCGGGGCACGTGGTACTTGTCCGCCTGACGCCACACCGTCTCGGACTGAGGCTCTACGCCGCCCACGGCGCAGAAGACGGCGACCGCTCCGTCGAGCACGCGCATGGAGCGCTCCACCTCGACCGTAAAATCCACGTGTCCGGGCGTATCAATAAGGTTGATCGTATAGCCCTTCCAGCTGCAGGTCGTGGCCGCCGAGGTGATCGTGATCCCCCGCTCCCGCTCCTGCTCCATCCAGTCCATCGTGGCCGTCCCCTCGTGCACCTCGCCGACCTTGTAGCTGCTGCCGGTGTAGTAGAGGATACGCTCACTCGTCGTCGTCTTGCCCGCGTCGATGTGGGCCGCTATTCCTATGTTCCTGAGCTTGTGAATATCCAAAAAACGCACCTACCCAATCAAATCACAAAAAAATCTTCACTACCAGCGGTAATGCGCGAAAGCCTTGTTCGCCTCCGCCATCCTGTGGGTGTCCTCGCGCTTCTTGATGGAGCTGCCCTCGTTCTTGTAGGCGTCCATCAGCTCGTGCATCAGGCGATCCTGCATGGGCATTCCCTTCTTGGAACGGGCGAAGGAGACGATCCAGCGGATCGAGAGCTGCACGCCGCGCTCCGGCGTCACCTCGACGGGGACCTGGTACGTGGCACCGCCCACCCGGCGAGGCCGCACCTCAATCTGAGGGGCGACGTTGCCCATCGCCTTGTCGAAGACGTCGAAGGGCTCCACGCCAAGCTTCTCAGCGGCGCTGTCCAGCGCACCGTAGAAGATCCTCTCCGCGATGCTACGCTTGCCCCCCAGCATCAGGCTGCTGATGAAGCGGGACGCGGCCTCGCTCCCGAACCGGATATCCGGCACCGACTCGCGCTTTTTTACATGACCCTTACGAGGCATGACGATCTCTCCCCCTAGTTGGCCTTCGGCCTGCGCGCGCCGTACTTGGAGCGGCTGCGCTTTCTGTTCTCCACGCCGCCGCAGTCCAGCGTGCCGCGGATGATGTGGTATCTGACGCCGGGAAGGTCCTTCACGCGACCGCCCCGAACCAGCACGACGGAGTGCTCCTGCAGGTTATGGCCGATGCCCGGAATGTAGGACGTCACCTCGATGCCGTTAGTAAGGCGCACGCGCGCCACCTTGCGCAAAGCCGAGTTGGGTTTCTTCGGGGTGATCGTGTACACGCGGGTGCACACTCCCCTGCGCGCGGGGTTGGCCTGCAGCGCAGGCGAATCACTCTTGGTCCTCTTTTCGTCGCGCCCGAGGCGGACGAGTTGGTTGATCGTTGGCACAGAATCTCCTCCTCAAAAAATTTTCCTCAAAAAACCTGGCAACATCTATGAGATCAAGGTCTCAGCAGCCCCGCTGCCGAGGCCGACCTGTCGATTGCGCACGCGCGCCCCAACACGAGGCGGGAATCGGCCCATTCGACCTCCACGCCCAGGGCACGGGCCCCTTCAAGAAGCGGCTGCAGCCTCTCCGGCTCAACGTCCTTCGCCACGAAAAGCTTTTGCAGCCCGTCCCGACCAAGGGCGCGCAGGACCTGCTTCTCCCCCACGACCCTCGTGCCCGCGGCCAATTCGTTTAAGGGCATGACAATACCTCCCGCGCACAAGACGTGAGAGGTATCATAGCAAAATAAAGTCTTGGATGTCAAGCTA
>NZ_DBHLDX010000107.1:0-3536 GCF_057312375.1 Fretibacterium sp. | reverse complement strand
CCCAGCTCGATCAACTCGCGAAGGAAGGGGGGGAAAGGGCGCGCCGCCCAGGACTGACCGCGCGTCCGGTTCGTTACCATCCCCGTCTCCATATCGACCTCCAGCTCATCGCCTTTCTGCGTAGCCTCGGCGGCTTCAGGACACTCGAAGATGGGCAGCCCAACGTTGATGGCGTTGCGGAAGAAGATGCGGGCGAACGACGCGGCGACCACGCAGGAAACCCCAGAGCCCAGCAGGGCCAGGGGCGCGTGTTCGCGGCTCGAACCGCAGCCGAAGTTGGACCCGGCAACCATCACGTCCCCCTTCCGCACGGCCCCCGCGAACGAGGCGTCGATGTCCTCCATGCAGTGAGGGGCCAGCTCTTCCGGCACGCTCGTGGAGAGATAGCGCGCCGGGATGATGACGTCCGTATCGATGTTGTCGCCGTACTTCCAAACCGTGCCCTTCAGCGTCGTGTTCATGATCTTCCTCCTCACGCGATTTCTCGGGGGTCCGCGACGCGCCCCATCACGGCGCTGGCCGCGGCCACCATCGGACCGGCAAGCACAATCTCGCTTTTGGGGCTGCCCATCCGCCCCACGAAATTGCGGTTGCTGGTTGAAACGCAGCGCTCGCCCGCCGCCAGAATACCCATGTGCCCGCCCAAACACGGGCCGCAGGTAGGCGTGCTGATCACCGCCCCCGCCTCCGTCAATATCCTGAAGTAGCCCCGTTCCAGACAGGTGTTGTAGACCTCGTAGGAGGCCGGTATGACGATGAGGCGCACCCGGTCGTGAACGCGGCGCCCCTTGAGGACGCTCACCGCCTGCTCGATATCCGAAACGCGGCCGTTGGTGCAGGAGCCGATAAACACCTGGTCTACCGTCTTATCTCCGCACTCCTTGGCCGGTCGGACGTTCTCCGGCAGATGAGGCAGCGCCACGAGCGGCTCCAGTGCACCCAGGTCCACCGTCATGCTCCTGGCATATCGGGCCCCCTCGTCGGGGTACAGGGGATGAAAGTCACGCTTCGCCCTGCCCTCAACGTAGTCGAGGGTCACGGCGTCCGGAACGAAGAGGCCGGCCTTCCCCCCCGCCTCGATGGCCATGTTCGCGACGGTCATGCGCGCGTCCATCGAAAGGCTCGCGCGCCCAGGCCCGCAGAACTCGAACGCCATGTATCGGGCCCCCTCGACGCCCGTCTTAGCGATGATCGAGAGGATCACGTCCTTTCCGCCGGTCCACGGAGAGAGCGTTCCCTCCAGGGCGACGCGGTAGGTTTCCGGGACCCTCAGCCAGGTCCGTCCCAGGGCCCAGGCCCCAGCCAGGTCCGTCGAGCCCACCCCCGTGGCCAGTGCCCCCAGGGCCCCGCCCGTACAGGTGTGACTATCGGCGCCCAGGATGATCTCGCCCGGCAGGATATACCCCTGCTCCGGAAGGAACGCGTGCTCCACGCCAACCCGGCCGACCTCCCAGTAGAGCAGGCCCTGCTCGCGTGCAAAGGTCCGCCCGATCACGGCCTGTTCGGCCGAGGCAATGTCCCGGTTGGGCGTGAAGTGGTCGGGAAGGATGGCACAGCGCTCGACGTCAAAGACCTTCTGAGCCCCCATCCTGCGGAACTCCCGGATAGCCGGGGGTGCGGTGATGTCGTTGGCAAAGGCGAAGTCCACGCCGACCCCGCAGATATTGCCCGCTTCGACCGGGTCCTTCGTGTGAGCGGCAATGATGGCCTCCGCCAGAGTGTATGATTTCATGTTCTGCCTCCTCGTGGATTGATCTCCTCTACTCTTTCGCCTTTGCGTGGCCTTTCGCCTTTTTCTGCAGCTCCACTCCCTTGGCCGCGGCCAGGACGTACAGCCGATTGACCGCGTGGATCAGGGCCTTGATGGCGGACTCGACGATGTCCGTGCTGACGCCCCTGCCGGGGGCGACGATATCGCCCGACCGCAGTGTGACCATCGCCTCTCCCATGGCATCCGAGTGGTCGCTGGTGGCGTTGATGCCGAACGCGATCAGTTCGGGCTCCAGCTCAATGGTGCGCCAGATGGCGCGATAGGCCGCGTCCACCGGGCCGTTGCCCGTCGCCGCGTCGCTGATCTCCCCTTCGTCGCTCGCCAGTGTCACTACCGCAAGGGCAGGCCCCTCTCCCGTCTTGACGGAGTAGCGCTTCAGCTCGTAACGGTTCTGTTGGCCCTTCAGGAGGATATCGTCAGCGATCAGAGCGGC
Source organism: Fretibacterium sp. (assembly GCF_057312375.1). NCBI lineage: Bacteria > Thermotogati > Synergistota > Synergistia > Synergistales > Aminobacteriaceae > Fretibacterium > Fretibacterium sp. Next base: position 1,332 of record NZ_DBHLDX010000107.1, on the reverse strand, counting down.
GATATCCCCATCCGTCACGTTCTTTTTGGTGTCACAGAGCTTCTTGAAGAGGCTGAAAGCCGTTTGGACCTGCTCGGGTGTCAGGGCGTAACCCAGGTGCTCGATACGGTCGACGAAGGCGTGGCGTCCCGAGTGCTTGCCCAGCACCAGCTCGGTTCCGGAGGCTCCAACGTCCTCCGGTTTCATGATCTCGTAGGTCAGAGGGTTGTTCATCACGCCGTGCTGGTGGATACCTGCCTGATGGGCGAAGGCATTGGCCCCCACGATGGCCTTGTTCGGCGGAACGACGACGCCGGAGAGGCGTGAAACGAGGGAGCTGACCGAGTGCAGCTTCGTGGTGTCCAGCCCGATCTCCAGCCCGTAGCAATCCCGGCGCGTCTTGAGCGCCATGACGATCTCCTCGAGGGAGGCGTTGCCGGCACGCTCCCCCAAGCCGTTGATGGTACATTCCGCCTGGCGGGCCCCGGCACGGATGGCCGCCAGGGTATTGGCCACGGCCAAGCCCAGATCATCGTGGCAGTGGACGGAGTAGACCACATCGTCGGGCGCTCCGACCCCCTCCATGATCGCCCTGCAGAAGTTGTAGAACGTTTCGGGCGTCGCGTAGCCGACGGTATCCGGGATGTTCAGCGTCGTGGCTCCTGCTGCAACCGCCGTTTTGAAGACCTCGATCAGGAAGGGCAATTCGGAGCGGCTCGCGTCCTCGGCGGAGAACTCCACGTCTTCGACGAGCCCGGCGGCCAGAGAAACGCCGAACCGAACCTCTTTAAGGACCTCATCAGGCGTCAGCCGCAGCTTATCCTTCATGTGGATGGGGCTCGTCGCGATGAAGGTGTGGATGCGCCGCCGGGGAGCGTCCTTCACGGCCTCATAACAGCTCCGTATGTCGTTCTCCTTCGTGCGGGCCAGACCTGCGACGACAGGCCCCTGGACCTCCTTCGCTATGGTGCGGACGCACTCGAAGTCGCCTGGGGAGGCCGCCGGAAAACCGGCCTCGATGACGTCCACCCCAAGCCGGGCCAGCCGTTGAGCGATCTGAAGTTTCTCCGTAACGTTCAGGTTCCCTCCTGCGGCTTGCTCTCCGTCCCGCAACGTCGTGTCGAAGATCCATACCCTGTCCTTATCCCGCATCCTATTTTCTCCTCCTTATCGTTCCCCGCATCCCCGAACGAGGTTCTTCCTCTTCCGTAAAACGGGAAAGCCAACGACAAGAAAGCGGAGTCCGCTCAGGCGGACTCCGCTTTCTTCTCTCACACCGCTCGGATTTTCAGCTCAAACACCGAGAGGCGCCGATCCAGAAAAAAGGGGATCCGCGAGAGCGAAAAGTCCGAG
>NZ_DBHLDX010000106.1:0-3574 GCF_057312375.1 Fretibacterium sp. | reverse complement strand
AACAAGAGCACCAGCTTCCACGAGTTCGGGCACCACGTCCTCAACAAGATGGTGGAGTTCAGCGGTCTGGAGGGTGTCGATCCTCAGCTTGCTGAGGACGTGAAGACGATCCTCGAGGAGGCTGGGGTCTCCCGCGAGGCGTTCGACGCAGACACGGACGGCGCCAAGACCAAAGCACACGAGTTCTTTGCCAGAGGCTTCGAGACGTACTTGTCCGAGGGCAAGGCCCCGACAGCTCGGCTGCGGGACGCCTTCCGGCGCATCCGCAACTGGATGATCGAGGTCTACAACGACACGGCGAAGGCCCTGGGCATCAAGCTCTCCGATGAGATGCGCGGCGTCTACGACCGCCTGTTCGCCTCGGACGGGGCGTTCGGAGATATCTACGGTGCGGAGGACGTGAAGGCAGGGACGAACGCCCCGGCTCAGACGCAGGAAACGGTCACGACAAGGACCCGGAAGGGCGTGGAGGTGGAGCGGAAGGTCCGCGACACGAACAATGACACCCGGATGATGGACCTGCTCAACAGCCCGAACGTCGTGGCGAAGCGGCACGGGAAGTTTCGGCCGTTCTTCGGCATGGCGAAGGAGGCCGTCGAGAAGCAGGAGCGGATGCGGTCAAACTGGAACAAGGCCGTGGATGCGATCTACGGCAGGAAGGGTCGAGGGGGGCTTCTGAGCAAAGAGCAGGTCTCGCTTTTTAACGAGACGCTGCTGGAGGGAGATGCCCTGGGAAAGGCTTTCTCGGCGGAGGAGTTGAGAGAGCGAGGCTTCGACAACAGCATGGCTCGGGCCTACCGTCTCGTGCGCGGGCTCTACGACAACGCGCACCGGATGCTCAGCGCCCAACGGAACAAATACGGCAAGGAGGACGTCGCGTACCGCGAGGGCTACGTCCCCCACTTCTTCCACGCCTGGCGTGTGCTGGAGGATGGGAAGATCGTCACGAGCTTCCGCTCCATGAACGAGGCGATCAAGGCCGCGGAGAAGATGAAGAAGGAGGGCGAGAACCGAAACATTCGGGTGGCTCCTGCACTGGACGACTTCGGCGGACGCGGGAAGTTGGACGCCGTGACGCTGGGGGATATGCAGTACTTCAAGCTGATGGGGAACGTCGAGAAGGCGATGGACCTCTCCCCAGAGGAGGCGCGGGGGCTCCTGGAGGGCGCGGCCCGGATGAAGGGCCGGTCTCGCGTGTTCAAGAACGCCTGGGAGCGCAAGGGCGTGGCTGGGTTCGACACCAACATGGAGTACGCACTTCGGCATTACCTGAACCTGAGCGCCCGGTACATCGCCATGGACACGCTGAAGCACGACGGAATAAACCTCTTCGAGCGGACGTTCGGGCGGTTCGACAACGACCACAAGGGGCTGGCGCGTTACACCAAGGACTACATCAACGACGTGCTGGGCGTGCCGTCGAACGTCGAGCAGACTCTGAACAACTGGGTGCGGAACAGCTGGCTGGGGAAGTACCTCCCCAACGTCATCGGGGACCGTCCGGCCACGGTAGCCGCCAACAGCATCGCCAGCCTGGTCGCGCACTGCAAGCTGGGGGTCCTGAACATTGCGTCGGCTGCCATGAACCTGTCGCAGCTGAACGGAACGCAGGCGATCATCGGGCCGACCTGGACCGCAAGGGCTCTGGCGGAGTACCTGCACCCAAACCAAATGACGCTGCGCCTCTACGCCGACGCTGGGGTGGAGGAGAACATCACGGCGGAGAACCCCAGCGGCTACAGCAAGGTCCACCAGGCGCGGGGGCTCCTGGCCGATACCTCGATGATGGCGTTCCGGCTGGTGGACGGCATGGCCCGCAAGGTCACGCTGATCGGCGCGTACCGCAAGGCGCTGTCCGAAGGGATGGACCGATCGGCGGCTATCGAGTACGCAAAGCAGGTCAACGACGACGTAAACTTCGACTACTCCGTGGCGGATGCACCGAACTTCATCCGGCGCACCGGGCCCATCGGGAACCTGCTCTTCCAGTTCAAGAAGTTCCCGGTCAAGATGCTGGAGCTGGCCCTGCCGGGGGTCGGGAAGCTGAAGGGCTGGGAACAGGCGAGGTTCTGGGCGCCCATGGTCGTGCTGTCCGGGGTCTTCGGACTGCCGGGGTTCGACCTTCTGAAGGACTGGCTCAAGAGCATCTTCGGGAAGGACCTCGAGCTGGAGACCAAGAAGCTGATCGCCGAGAGCCCCCTGCCCGAACCGGTGAAGCGGACGATCCTGTATGGGGCGCTGTCGAACCTGGGCATCGACGTCGGGCGCCGCGCAGGCATGGGGGACTTCTTCCCCAGCGAGCTGAAGGACTTGACGGGGCCTGCAGCGGCGACCGCCGCGCGGGTCGTGGAGAGCCTGCCGAAGATATTTGACGACGGAAACTTCATGGACACGATCGAGGCTTTATCGCCGGGACTGGCCAACCCCATCAAGGCCTACATGGGCGAGACGCGGGACCGCCGACGGGACCGGGTGGCGTTCCAGTACAAAACGATGGGGGAGCGTGTAGCCCGCGCCACAGGCGCGCGTCCTATCCGGGAGGCGATCGAGAACGACGCCGTGCGGATAGCGCGGTACGAGCAGCAGAAGCGCAGTGCTGCGGAGGCGGACGCCATCGACGACTTCCTGCGGGTTGTGAATACGCCGGGGACTCCGAAGTACGAGGCGGCACGGAAGCGTCTGGCGGAGCTCCGAATCGCACCGGAGCGAGTGCGGGCGGAGGGGATGCGCCGTCGCGGGGCGAATGGTGGAGAATCCACCGCCTACGAGCGGGCCATGCGCGGGGCAAGGACGCCGAGGCGGCATGAAGATTACAGGTCTATGCAGAATTATGCAGGCATGTGGAATTGAGGAGGAGGATGTGCGGTGCCCGAATATCAGGTTATTGGAGGCCAGGTCGTAACAAGGGGGCCGGCGGGGGTCGGGACTCTGGAAGGGTTGATCGCGGACCTTCAGGCCGTAAAAGTCGCTCTCGCCCTGAAGGCGGAGAAAACGGAGTTGCCGGAGGTATTGGACACCCTCGACAGCGAACGGGCGGATGCGGCGCTGTCTGCGGCTCAGGGGAAAACACTGAAAACGATGATCGACGCCGTCCCCGTAACAGAGATCGTGAACAATCTGTCCGCGGGGGGGACGGACAAGGCGCTCTCCGCGGCTATGGGGAAGAAGCTGAACCAGGCGATTGCGAAGAAGCTCAGCCAGGATGATGTTCTGGACGTTCTGGACAGCGATCGGACTGACGCTGCGCTATCCGCGAAACAGGGGAAGGCACTGAGCCAGGCTCTGGCGGCAAAGGCTGACCTGGTGGATGGGAAGGTACCACTCTCCCAGCTGCCGCCGGGAGGGGCAGGGCCTTCCGTCGAGGTCATCGATGCTCTCGACAGCAACCGGGCGGATGCAGCGCTAAGCGCGAGACAGGGCAAGGTGCTGGCCGAACTGATTGATGGTGGAATTCCCAGGGGCTTCATTGGTATGTGGAGCGGTCAGCTCTCGGAGATACCTAGCGGATGGGCGCTCTGCGATGGGCAGGACGGCAGGCCAAACCTGCTGGGGAAGTTCATCCGCGGGGTCCCCG
>NZ_DBHLDX010000105.1:0-3620 GCF_057312375.1 Fretibacterium sp. | reverse complement strand
CTGGCCCACACCCCGCTCTTCTCCTGCTGGGACAACGGCGACGGCACCATCTCGTGCGAGGGTGGCTTCTCCGACGGTGAATCGGCCGAGGGCACTCCCATCCGGGTGACCAACGAGAAGGAAGAGGTCGTCTTCGAGGGGAAGCTGGACGACAAGGGAGAATTGTCTTTCAAGAAGCCGGAGGGCGTCTTCACCGTCACCTTCGATGGCGGCCCCGGACACACGCTCTCCGTCAAGAGCGAGGAGATCAAGTAGGGACAGCGACTTCAGGATTTGGAGGGCTTCACCCTCCGGAAGAGGCAAGTAAGGAAAGGAGTGTTTGTCTGTGAGGAACATGAAGAAAATCGTGGTGCTTTCTCTCCTGGCGTCCCTTTTCGGGGTGCTTCCCGCTTCCGCTCACTTCCAGATGCTCTACACCCCCGAGACGATTTTGGACAAGGGGGGAGAGGTGCCCCTGAAGCTGGTCTTCACGCACCCCTTTGAGGCCGGGCACACCATGGACATGGGGAAGCCGCAGGAGTTCTTCGTCGTAAACAAGGAAAAGAAGACCGACCTGCTGGAGACGCTGGCCCCCATCACCTGGAAGAGCCTGGAGAACGAGGGCAAGGGCTTCGAGACCACCTTCAAGCTCAAGGGCATGGGGGATTACGTCTTCTGCCTGGTGCCCGCTCCCTACTACGAGCAGAGTGAGGAGACGTACATCCAGCAGATTACGAAGATGATCGTCAACAACGGCAGCCTCCCCACGGACTGGGACGCCGAGATGGGCCTGAAGGCGGAGATCGTTCCGCTGGACAAGCCTTACGCGATCTGGGCCGGCGGGCTGTTCCGCGGCGTCGTGAAGAGCGAGGGCAAACCGGTGCCCTTCGCCGAGGTCGAGGTCGAGTACATGAACCACCTTCCCGACATGAAGGAGAACGCCTTCTCGAAGGACGTCGCGGTGGAGGCCCCTCATGACGCCTTCATCACCTTGACGATCAAGGCCGACGCGAACGGAACCTTCGCCTTTGCCATGCCCAGGGGGGGCTGGTGGGGCTTTGCCGCGCTGGGCGTCGGGCCCGATAAAGAGTTCGAGGGCAAGGAGCTTTCGCAGGACGCGGTGATCTGGGTCCAGGCCACGGAGATGTAGGTGGTGACCTCCGGCCTCCGATGAGACGATCGACGCCGGAGGTTGCCTGATTTTCCGCCCCGGGCTGCCTCCGCAGCGGCGGAGGGCCTGCGGCGGGTTGGGGCGCCGCCAACGGGCGGCTTCCCGGAGCGCGTGGTTTTTCGGAATTCGGTTTTGTATGGTTTAAGGAGGAAGATGTCTATGCGTAAGTTCTTTTCCGTGATGGTGGCTGGAGCGCTCTTTGCGGCTTTCCTGGGCGCAGCGGCCGAGGCTCATGAGTTCTGGGTGAACGCGGACTACAAGGACGGCCTGCTCAAGGCCGACCTGGGCTACGGGCACGAGTTCCCGGACCCCGAGGTCATCCCCGACGACCGCACGCACCTCTTTGAGCCCCTGAAGCTGATCACGCCGGAGGGCGCGACGGAGATGGCGCTGGCGGGTGACAAGAACTTCCACTACGAGGTCAAGGCGGACCTGAAGAAGGGCGACTACCTGGTGATCGGCAACTACAAGCCCACCTTCTGGGCCAAGGGGTCCGAGGGCTGGAAGCAGGCGGACAAGGCCAAGTACAAGGAGATGACGAAGGCCGACGCCACCTACGCCGAGGAGGCGGCAATGTTCGCCAAGCTCGTCATGAACGTGGACGGCGCCGACGGCACGGACCTTATCACCAAGCCGGTGGGACAGCGCCTGGAGCTGGTGCCCCAGGTCAACCCCGCGACGGTGAAGCCGGGACAGCGCTTCCCCGTGCTGGTGCTGCTTGATGGCAAGCCCGCCAAGACGGCGGAGGTAAAGGCTGTGTACGCAGGCTTTACCGGAGAAGCGAAGGACGGCGACCCCGTCAACGAGTACAAGTGCTTCTGGGGGCGCACCGGCCTTGATGGCATCATCAACATCATTCCCGTGAAGGCCGGCTACTGGAACGCTTTCGTTCAGGTTAAGATCCCCTATGCGGACACGGCCGTGGCTGACGAAACCGTGCTGGTTTCCCGCCTGACCTTCACGATCGCAGAGTAACAGAGTAAAACGCGCTCGAAGGTCAAACGCCATTTGGCTCCCGCTCCTTTTTGGAGCGGGAGCTTTTTGTGTTCAGCCGCTCTTCAGAGCCCGTAGCCTCACAGCCCAAGGACGCCGAACAGGAGTAACCCCAGAGCGGCGCTGAGGCCGATCACCTTCGGGATCCTGACCTTGAGCTTCATCAAGAGGAAGGCATCCAGCGCGCCAAGGCACAGGGAGGGGAGGTGCACCGCGCCCCCTTCGGCGTAGTTCGTCATGGACAGGGTGAGCGCCGCCCCGGCGATCAGGCCGATGCAGGCCGGCCGCACGCCCACCATGATCTGCCCCAGGTGGCGGCTGTCCTTGAAGCGCTCGAAGAAGACGGCCGCGAGGGCCCCCAGCGTGAAGGTTGGGGTCAGCGCGCCCAGGTTGGCCGCGACGGCCCCGGGCAGCCAGGCCGCCCTCATGCCGGCGAACGTGGCGCAGTTCAGCCCCAGCGGTCCCGGCGTCATCTCTGCGATGGCGACGAGGTCCGATATCTCCTCAGCCGTCATCCAATGATGGGCGCTCATCTCGCTTGAGATGAGCGGGATCATGGAGAACCCCCCGAAGCTCGTGAAGCCTATCTTTACAAAGCTCCAGTAGAGCTCAAGCAGATCGGCCGGTCCCACGCCCGTCCGCCTCCTTCCGCTCGTACCCTTCGCAGATCAGGAGCCCGCAGGCCGCGCCCAGGACCACCAGCCAGACGCTGCTGACGCCAAGGAAGGCGTAGAGAACGAACGCTACCAGGGCTACCGCCGTGCAGGGCGGGAAGCGAAACGCTCCGCGCACCATGGAGGCCAGCGCGCTCAGGATGATGGGGACGACAGCGGCCCTCACACCCCTCATGGCCGCCATGGCCCAGACGTTGCCCTGAAGCGCGGCGTAGCCGCAGGTGACGCCCAACAGGATCAGGGTCGGGGGCAGGATCATCCCCAGCACGCAGGCCGCGCCGCCCGGAAGCCCCGCGCGCCGGTAGCCGTAGAACATGGCGATGTTGCCGATCATCGTTCCGGGAAGGCTGCGCCCGATGCTGGTGAGGTCCAGCAGGTCCTCATTCGTCAGCGTGCCCTCCCGCTCGACGTACCGCTCGCGCATCTGCGCCACGATGCTCCACCCGCCGCCGAAGGTGAAGCAGCCGAACCGGAAAAACTGCGCAAAGAGCTTCCACGCCTCCGCAGCTCTATCCATCCCCGCACTCCCCATCAACAGGCGGTTGCCTCGTGCTTCTGGAGGTCGACGACGACGACGGCGGAGGTGACGGCGCGCCGGTCCGCGTCGAAGGGCTTCGTGTAGCCCTTCTCCTCGATCTGTCGCTGTCCCTCGGTCTGCAGTCTTGCGATCTCCCCCTCGCTCCGGGCCAGCTTGAACTCCAGCACGACGACGCGGTGGGGGAAGAGGACCAGGACGTCGCTTCGCCCTCGATTGGTCGGGACCTCTCCGTGGGCCGTGATGCCCGCCCCACGAAGGAGCATCA
>NZ_DBHLDX010000104.1:0-3628 GCF_057312375.1 Fretibacterium sp. | reverse complement strand
CAGCGCTCCACCTCGGACCTGGCATCCTCGTCGGTGAGGTTGAACCTCCTGGCCACCCGCGCCAAAGCCTCGCTCCTGGGGATGCCAAAGTCGCGGCAGGCGTTCACAAATCCCTGCACGTTACCCTTGGCGAGGCCCTGTTCCGCTGCCTCGCGGCGTACTCTGTCAACGTAATTCCGCGTCGCCGTCTCCTGGTCAAACAGCATCGTCATGATGTCCATCACCTCCGCCTCCCTGTCCTCCAGATACTCCTTCAGCACGTCGCGCTCCTTGCAGATACGTATCGTCTCACGGATCGTCCGCCTCGTCCGACCGTAGAGCTTCACCTGATCGCTGAGAACCCTGCAGAACGCCGCATACTGGCTGATGACGTCCCCCGTCCCCTCGCCGTAGAGCATCTTGGCCCGCACCTCGATCGCAAACGGCTCTCCGCAGAAAAACTCCTCCGAAAGGGAGAGGACTGCAGGGCGTGCAACCCTCTCGCCCGTGTAGAGAACGTAGAACTCCGGCCGGGGGAGCGCCGCCCTGGGGGCGTGATAGAGGTCTGCCCCCGTCCTCGCAAAGTGGTTCCGCCACGTCTGCACAAGGTACATCGCCCCGCGAATCAGGACATTCTCCGTCCACGTGCTCTGCGCCTCCACGAGAACCACCAGACGGTCCGCCACCATAAAACCCAGGTCGTTATAGATGTCGTCAACCAGCACGTTGTTGATGCTGACGTCCGTCAGGTCGTCCTCCATGGTCGTCGTGTCCTCCGGGTGCAGCGTCCGGTAGAGCTGAAACAGGTACCTCTTGATCTTGAAGAGGTCGGAGAACACCGTGGCCTTGACCTCGCGGTTCATGTCCCAAGCCTCCTCCCGCTCCACCCTGCCCATGCCCTCACCCCCTTCACTCTGCCGGTGCGGTTTCCTTCGCCTCCCAGCAGCGCTCCACCTCGGACCTGGCATCCTCGTCGGTGAGGTTGAACCTCCTGGCCACCCGCGCCAAAGCCTCGCTCCTGGGGATGCCAAAGTCGCGGCAGGCGTTCACAAATCCCTGAACGTTGCCCCTGGCAAGGCCCTTGGCGATACCTTCAGCGAGGCTCTGTTCCGCCGCCTCGCGGCGCACCCTGTCGACGTAATTCCGCGTCGCCGTCTCCTGATCAAACAGCATCGTCATGATGTCCATCACCGTTGCCTCCCCGTCCTCATTATACGCCTCGCGGATGACGAGAATGGATTATAATTAAACGATTTACCCCCGTTAACGTCCAAAGGGAACGGGGAGGCAGGACACACACGGGAGCTTGAACACAAATCCCCCTGTCAGGGCGCGAAGGGGTACGAAAGGCGAGGTAAGGTTCATGAATCTTCAAGTGTTTCAGGGGATCCTGATCCCCTTTCTGGGGACGTCCCTCGGCGCAGCCTGCGTGTTCTTCATGAAGGGGGAGCTCAACGACACCATTCGACGGGCGCTCACCGGCTTTGCCGCGGGGGTCATGACCGCCGCGTCGATCTGGAGCCTATTGATCCCCGCCATAGAGCAGAGCGAGCCCCTTGGGGCCTTCGCCTTTTTCCCTGCGGCGGTCGGCTATTGGGCAGGGACCCTGTTCCTCCTCCTGCTGGACCGGGTCGTCCCGCACCTGCACATGGACGCTCAGGAGGCCGAGGGTCCCAGAACCCACCTCCCGCGAACGACGATGCTCTCCCTCGCCGTCACGCTGCACAACGTCCCCGAGGGCATGGCCGTGGGGATCGTCTACGCGGGGCTCCTGTCCGGCGTGGAGGAGATCACTGCGGGCGGCGCCATGGCCCTGGCGCTCGGCATCGCCATTCAGAACTTCCCGGAGGGCGCCATCATCTCCATGCCGCTTCACGCGGAGGGGGAGAGCCGACGCCACGCCTGCGTCGAGGGCATCCTGTCCGGCGCGGTGGAACCCGTTGCCGCCGTTCTGATGCTCTGGGCCGCGGAGGTCTTCACGCCCCTCATGCCCTACTTTCTGAGCTTCGCGGCCGGGGCGATGTTCTACGTCGTGGTGGAGGAGCTGATCCCGGAGTTCTCGTCGGGCAAGCACTCCGACGTCGGCGGCCTGATGTTCGCCGTCGGTTTCACCCTGATGATGGCCCTGGACGTGGCCCTCGGGTAATCGAATGGGGCCTGCGGAGCTGCGCAGGCCCCAGCGTTTTGAATTTTTATCGACTGGAGGGATGTCCATGAAACCGAACTACAAGAACTGGGTGCCGAAGGGCCTGCTCGTCGCCCTCGCCGTCGTGACCGCCGTCATCCTGCTGTTCTTCCTTGCCCTGGGGGTCCTGGGGACCGGCGTTTCCGACACGGCGCGGGGCGTTCTGGCCGTCGTGCTGGGGCTCGCAAGCGCCGCCTGCCTCGTCCTTCTGGCGCTCGGCATCGCGCTGTATCGGGCCTTTGACTACAACGGCAAAAGACAACTGGCGCGCGCCATCGTCGAGGGGGTCGCGCAATACGTCCATCTGCCCGACGGCGGATGCGGGCTCGACGTGGGCTGCGGCAGCGGCGCGCTGACCATCGCCTGCGCGAAGAGGAACCCGCGGGGAAGCATGACGGGGGTTGACCTGTGGGGGATCACCTACGCCTCATACAACAAGAAGCTCTGCGAGGACAACGCCCTGGCAGAGGGCGTGAGCAACGTCCACTTCCTTCAGGGCAACGCGGTGAAGCTCGATTTTCCGGACGAGGGCTTCGACGCGGTCACCAGCAACTACTGCTACCACAACATCGTTGGAGTAAACCAGCAGGACGTCCTCCTGGAAACGTTGCGGGTCCTGAAGAAGGGCGGGACCTTCGCCTTGCACGACCTCATGTCCCCCGCCCGGTACGGGGACATGCAGGCGTTCGCCGAGAGGCTGCGGGCCATGGGGTATCAGGAAGTGCAGATCATCGACACGACGCAGGGCCTGTTCATGAGCCCCAGGGAGGCAAAATTCCTCTTCCTTGGAGGGTCCACGCTGCTGGTGGGACGAAAGTAGGCCGTCCGGACGACTGTTGACCTTGACGAGGAGCTTTCCAAGGATGCCATCTTTGGTGGTCTGGATGAGTGCCTGAAGGAAATACAGGCATTTGAAGCCGATCTGAAACAGAAGCTAGAGGCATAATCCAAAATGGCAAACACAAATTCAGAGAATCCGCATGTCGGACGCAAGTTTCAAGAACTCGTAAAGTCGATTCTTGAGTCTAAGTTCAATACATATTTTGAACCTGAAGCGGCGGTGGCTATAGGAAAACCTGCCAAGGATCACAAGTTTGATCTTGCAAATAAGGATAGGTCCATCGTCGCGGAATGCAAATGTTATATGTGGACGGATTCAGGTAATGTTCCAAGCGCCAAGCTGATGGGGCTGGACGAGGCGGTTTTCTACTTTGGCTTCTTGCCACCGGATACCAAGAAGCTCCTTTGCATGAAAAAGGCCGTGTATCGTGGGAAGTCAGAGACCCTTGCAGAGTATTATGTTCGTGTGCACGGCCATCTGCTGAGCGATACTTATGTTTTTGAAATCGCAGATGATGGCGGCATTCGGGAGATAAGAAATGGGGCAGCCGGGTAAACCTTTTATAGATGTGGGCTGCGGCAGCGGCGCGCTGACCATCGCCTGCGCGAAGAGGAACCCGCGGG
>NZ_DBHLDX010000103.1:0-3632 GCF_057312375.1 Fretibacterium sp. | reverse complement strand
TGGAGGGATCGCGCATGAAACATCCCGGTTACAGACCCCGCATTATCGACGGCAAGGTTGAGGAATATCTCTCCGTTTTCGGCGCCGTCTGCATTGAGGGGCCGAAGTGGTGCGGAAAGACCTGGACATCTTCTTATCATTGCAAGAGTGCCGTCTATATTGGCGATCCGGCGGGCAATTTCCAGAACAGGAAGCTGGTGGAGGTCTCTCCCGCGTTGGTGCTGGAGGGCGAGCCGCCCCGTCTGATCGACGAATGGCAGGAGGTGCCGTCCCTTTGGGATGCCGTTCGCCATAAGGTCGACGCGACCCCTGAGAAGGGACGCTTTATCCTGACCGGTTCCGCAACGCCGAACCATAAGGGCATCCTCCACAGTGGTGCGGGACGGATCGCCAGGCTGCGGATGCGCCCCATGTCCCTCTACGAGTCGGGCGATTCCAGCGGCGAGGTTTCCCTGAAAAAACTGTGTGATGGCGAACTGACGCCTGTGGCGACTGGCGAGGTGGACCTTCAGAAACTCATCGACTTGATCGTCCGCGGCGGTTGGCCCGGCAGCCTGGGACTTGCTCCGGCCTACGCGATCGCCGAAGACGCCTTCAGGGCTTACAAAAACACGCGGGAAAATAGGGAATCCGAAAGCGTGTGTGAACCTGGAGCCAAACCGACGGCAAGCTCAGGCGTGGATACACGTGGCAAGTGCGTCAGTGTTCACCATAGTGTTCCCGACAGCCTAAAATTTCGAGGTTTTCCTCGGAAACGCGATAGACTAGGCGATGCTTTTCGTTGATACGGCGGCTGAAGCACCCCTGGAGGTCCCCTTTGAGGGGTTCCGGTTTCCCCTCGCCCGATAAAACGCCGTCACGCTCGATGCTTTGTATCAGACGATTAATCTTTCTAAGCGTCCGCCTGTCCTGGTCCTGCCAATAAAGATAATCCTCCCAGCCGCCGTCAGACCATACCTTGATCACGGTCAGTCCTGCACGAGCTCATGCTGGACGCCTTTGCCCGCGTCCAGTTGGGCTTTTGCCCGGAGCAGCCTCTCAGCTTGGGCCCGCGTAAAACCGTTAATGTCCTTGGGCTCGGCCATCTCGAAGGGCATGGCACGATGTCCGACCGCCTGAGTCAAAAAAACGCGCACAGCGTCCCCGGTTTCCAGCCCCATGCTCCGAAACAGCATGTCCGCATCCCTCTTAAGCTGTGCAGGAACACGTACCTGCAAGTTGACGGTTTCCGTCCTCGGCATGGAATCTCCCTCCTCTGCCTCATTATATCAACGATCATGCACGATCAATTGGTCTGTCGCATTTGGCTTGACGATCCAGCAAGAGGATAGCCGATATTGGCATAGATGTCCAGAGCTCGAATTTCATCATAACTCACGGGTTCGCCCTGTCCCCCGTCGGCCTTGGACTTTCATCCTTTCTCACCTTGACTTTGAGCTTGCTCAAGGTTATAGACTACTGCCATCGTTTGAAAAGGAGGCGGTTTTGTCATGAATGGGAAAATTTTGGTTGCCTGCTTCTCGGCGACGGGGACGACGGCAGGGCTTGCGAAGAACCTCGCGGAGGCGATCGGCGCAGACCTTTACGAGATCAGGCCGGAAACGCCGTACACGTCGGCCGACCTGGACTGGAACAATCCGGGGAGCCGCAGCACGGTCGAGATGAAAGGCCCAAGTCCCGCCCCGCCATCGCAGGGCCTCTGCCCGACGTGTCGGGGTACGATGCGGTGCTGATCGGCTTTCCGATCTGGTGGTACGTTGCGCCGAGGATCGTCAACACGTTCCTCGAAGGCTGTGACCTCTCCGGCAAGAAGATCGCCGTCTTTGCGACGTCCGGCGGCTCCGGCATGGGGCACACGCTCGATGAGCTCAAGCCGTCCGCGCCCGATGCGGTCTGGCTGTCGGGCAGGAGGTTCGGGAACCGCGAGCCGGCCTCGTCGCTCAAAGCCTGGGTCGAGGGGCTGTAGCCGAGCTCATGTGAGCATGGTTGGGGAGCGGAAGGAGGGGACGGGATGGTGAAGTTTTTGGGGCTGCTGGCCTTTGCCGCGGCGTTTCTGCCCTGCGCGGCGCTTGCGGCGGAAAAGGACGGCACGGTCTTGGTCAAGGGCGGTTCGTTCACGATGGGGAGCCCCAATGACGAGCCGTGGCGAAGCGGCGACGAGATTGCGCATAGCGTCGGGCTCTCGGATTTTTACATCGCCGCGCGCGAGGTCACCCAGGCCGAGTGGGAGGCCGTGATGAACGGCAACCCCAGCGCGTCCAAGGGGCCGAACCTGCCGGTGGAGAACGTGACGTGGCTCGATGCGGTGGCGTTCTGCAACGCGAAGAGCATGGCCGACGGGCTGGCTCCAGCCTATGAGATCGCCAGCGACGCCGTGACCTGGAACAGGGCCTCCGACGGGTGGCGGTTGCCGACCGAGGCTGAGTGGGAGTATGCGTGCCGCGCAGGGAGCGCGACGCCGTTCTCCGGCAAGCCCTCCATCGGGCCGGACGAGGCCAACTTTTACGGTCATTATCCTTACAACATCGAGCAGAACTACTTCACTCAGGAAAAACTCGACGTGAAGCCCGGTCAGTACCGGCGGAGGACGACGCCGGTCGGCAGCTTCGCGCCAAACGCGCTGGGGCTGTACGACGTGCACGGCAACGTCGGCGAGTGGTGCTGGGACACCTACGGCGACTACGGTTCGGGCGGGATGAAGGACCCGGCGGGCCCGGAGGAGTCCTCCTCTCGAATTCGCAAGGTGAACCGCGGCGGCGGATGGAACGACTTCGCCAAGCATCTGCGCTGCGCCTACCGTGCCTCCCTGCCCCCCGGCCGGTCCAGCGCGTCGGTAGGCGTGCGTCTGGCGAGGAACGTCGTGCCCATGACCGGGTTGCTGACGTCGAAGGTCGAGAGAACTGCGTCGGGGAAGGGGGAGAAGAAGGAGGCGAAGATCCTTGTCGCGTTCTTCTCGTGGGGAGGAACGACGCGCGGCATCGCCGGCGAGGTCCGCAAGCAGTCGGGCGGCGACCTGTTCGAGATCGAGCCGGTGCACGAGTATTCGAGCGACTACAACACGGTGCTGAACGAGGCGCAGCGCGACCAGCGCGAGGACGCGAGGCCGGAGTTGAAGGGGAAGGTCGAGAATTTCGAGCAGTACGACGTGATCCTCCTCGGCTATCCGAACTGGTGGGCGTCGATTCCTGCGCCGGTAGCGTCCTTCCTCGACAGCTACGATTTTGCGGGCCGCAGGATCATCCCGTTTTGCAGTCACGGAGGCGGGCGCCTTGGACAGAGCGTCACGGCGATAGGCAAACTCGCCCCGAACGCGATGATCGGGAAGCCGCTGTCCATTCACTACAGCGGAGGCAGCGCCATGCCAGCCGACGTGGCAGCGTGGCTTGCCGAAAACGAATTGAGCGAATCAAAGGATGGGGAGAAAAGATGAGAGTGATGAGTGCGTTGGGTGTGGTGCTGCTCTCGCTGGCAGCGTTCGGATTTTTTGCGGGAGCGAATGCCGCGTCCGCCGCAGACGGGAAGGTCCTGATCGCGTACTTCTCGCGAGCCGACGAGAACTATCAGGTGGGCTACGTGGAGAAGGGCAACACGCAGGTCCTCGCCGAGGCCGTTGCCGAGGCGACGGGCGGAGA
>NZ_DBHLDX010000102.1:0-3814 GCF_057312375.1 Fretibacterium sp. | reverse complement strand
TATCCCTTCGTACTCCGACAGCAAGTCCCGCAGCAGCCCCTCGTCCCGCTCGTACTTCGCAAATCGTCTCTCATGCGCAAAAATGTGGAAGGGGATGAGAAACAGCAGTCCCTTGGAGAATATCTCCTCCGGCGTGTACCGCTGGGCCTTCATCGCCGGGATATCGTAGGCCGCAGACCTTCCGCCGGGCAGCTCGATGCGGACCGTCAGCACGTCCGGCGTGGTCGCGCGGCACCGAAGGTACAGGATCGCTGACGCAGGAAAACGAACCGTCAACACGCCACCCTCGACCTCGCCCGCATCCAGCGCGATCTGCGCGTCGTACTCGAACATCCGGACCAACATCGTGTCGTCCGACGTGCTCTGGCACTCGATGTGGTACTTCTTCAGCGACTTGCCCCGTATCCCGAAACACGAGTCCGTGATGCGCTCACGTTCCTTGCCGTCCTGACCGTTGATAAAGTGCTGGTTCGGGTAGAGCTCCACCGCCTCGTCCCCGGAGTACGACTCGTGAAATATCTCATTCACCAATGGGATAATGAGGCTCGAACAATCGTTCAGAAGCGTTCGGAACACGTCGTCGTAGGGCGTGTTGACCAACATCCGCACCATCCCCCCCATCCCTTCAGCTCCTGGCCTCATTATAACAAACCGGCCCTCGCCCTCAAAACCGGCCAAAAGGGGGAGATACTTGTCGCGCGCCCTGTTCGCCTTGCTTCCCTGAAAGGGGAGGTGGTCCGGAGGCGACGGAGGGGTTATCCCCTCCGCCGCAGCGCGACGGGAACAGCCGTCATCAGCAGCCAGCCCCACAAAAGCCCTGCATCGCACCCTCCTCCGGACCCCTTGGACCCGTTGCCAGGCTCCGGCTTCGGTTTTGGAGACGAGGCGTTCGGCTCCTCAACGGACAATAGCAGCGCCGGGTCCACGATACGCCCGTTTGCACGGCCGTCCAGGTCGTACTTCCCCCCGTCCTCGATGAACAGCGTCAGCACGTACCGGCCACGGCCGCTCAGGTCCCCGACGATCCGGCCGCTCCCGTCCAGCACCGTGAACCGCCCGTCACCGAACTCCGAGACCGAACCCGCGTACTTCAACAGTGCCCCTTCCTCCGGGCCCAACACCTTCAACACCTTTACCCCGGACGCCTCCTCGGCCATCAGCACGGAGCCCGTCACCTCGAGGCCCACCGCCGCAACACTCGCTCCCGACGGCAGCGTCGCCATCAGGACCGGCAGAGACTTCGCCTCGTCGATGAAGCCGTCGGAGCTCACGGCCTTCTCCGCAACCTCCCAGCCCACGTCCGCGTTCAGCTTCACCTGCCCCGTCTTTCGATCGACGATCAGGTCGCCCCTCTCCAGCCCGGAGTCCGCAAGCATCTTAGCCGCCAGGGCCAATGATTCAGACGGGGTTTTTCCGAAGGCAAGCTCAGGCTTCACCGCAATGATTTTCCCGTCCGTCCCCTCGGGCAGCTGCGGGGCGACGCCATGCTCCGGAACCTTGGGCGGCTCCACATCAGGACTCACCGGTGGCTTTATATCCGGGCTCACGTCAGGACTGGTCGGTCCAGACAGGGCAGTGTTCTTCGCCAACACCAGAGAGGCGGCAACCCTGCGCTCCGCCGGGGTCAGGTCGACCCGACCTCCATCACGGACGTACACCACCAAACCGTATTTCTTATCCGGGACGAACGGCTCGTTCCCGGGCATCGCCGTGCCATCCTCGTGCTGCACCGCAAAGTGCCCGTCCAGGTAATCCCTCGGGGTCTCCGCGTAACGGAAAATCTCCCCCGTCCCCTTGGTACGCGCCTCGAACAGCGTGACGTCCTTCGGCGCAACGGCGCGGAAGCGCTTGCCCTCAACCAGGAAACCCACCGCCGCCAGCGTGCGCGCCTTCGACACCTCCAGCGCGATCAGCGGTAAGGGCGAGGCCCCACTCAACTTGATCCCCTCCGCCTTCCCCAGCTCCTCCATGACCGTCTCCAGCCGGGACCGGCTCGGGTACAGCAGGCCGTCGCCACCAAGGCGGAAGTCTTCAGGGGCCGCGCCTATTTCTGACAACAGCTCCACAGCCGAACCGGACCTCACCCCAAAGGGACGCTTCCCCTCCGCCCCGCCCGGAAGTATCGCCCCAATCGGGACGAACCCCGGCACGTTCGGCTCTGCGCCCAGCGCCTCACCCCACACCGTGACCGTTGCGGACAGGCCGCCGGCCGCCTGGACCGTGACGCCGTAAGAAGCGCCGTCCTTATACTGCTTCTTCAACGTCACCGTGGCCGCACCGCCCCCGTGGTCCTCCAGGAGGAGGTCGTCAACGGCCCCCTGACCCTCGGCCTTCGCCACGGTCCAGGTCAACACCTCGGGCTTCGCGTCAGAGGGGACGATCGTCGCCGTCAACGCAACGCTCTCGCCCTCCTTCAACGCTCGGCCGGGTCCGCCCAGGGCGATCCCCGCCGCCGGCGGAAGGGCGTTCACCACCTTCAACACCGCGCCGGGCGTCAGCGCTGCGTCGTCGCTGGCCGCCGGGACGCCCAGCACGCCCGTCACCGCAAGGGACACGCGGTGCAGTCCCTCGGAGGCGGCCTTCACCTCGATCTCCGGCCCATCGGTCCCGGAGAGGACCGTCAGGCCGGGGGCAGCGGTCCACCTGTACTTCAAGCCCGAAAGGTCCCCCGTGGAGGGGTAGGGACGGGCACGAATCTTCCGCGTCTCCCCGACGAGCATCGTGCGCACGTCGGCCGCATCCAGTACCACCGAGGCCACGGGAAGCTGAGCCGGGTCCGTGATTTTCCCCGGCGCTCCTGGCGAGGTCCCCCACCCCTCGCTGGGCTGGGTCTCCTTCACCTTCAGCCAGTAGCAGTCGATCCAACCGTAGCCGTAAGCCCCAACGATCCCCCCGGTATAGGCCGGCTGGGCCTTCACGGAGTCGCAGACCGAAACGCAATACCTGAATATCTCCGGCATGGGGCTGAATCCTCCGACAACGCCCCCTGCGTCCATCTCGCTCTCTACCTCGGAACAGAGCGCGGTACAGTTCTCCAGCGCCCCCTTGTTCCAATAGGAAAACCCTAGGATGCCGCCGGCATAGGGAAAACCACCGGCTTCGACAGCCTTGGCCGTACCGAAGGTGACGCAGTTACGGATCATGCCGCCACCGTTAAGAGAGGCGATCCCACCAACATAAGAGTTGGCGGGGCTGGAACCCCGAAGGTCGAAGGACGTCGTGCAGTTCAGGACGTTGCCATCCACCCAGCTCGTGATCCCAGCCGCGCCGTTGGATTTTTTGTTGGTAATGGACCCCATGGCGACAACATTCTTTACCGTAGCCGCCGGGTCGATATAGCCGAACAATGCTGCCGTATGACTGATCAAGTGTTTTCCCGTAGAGATTGTGATGCCTGTAATGGAGTGCCCACCGCCGTCAAAAGTACCTGCTAACCCCGCCAGATCGCCGTAAGCTCGCATCCAGCCGATGGGGGACCACTCCTTTCCCGCCATGGTAATGTCCCGCGTCAGGAGGACGTATTTGTCCTTGAAATCGTTGCCCTCCGAGACCAGCTTGGCCAGCCCGGCCAGATGCTCCGCCGTCTCGATGAGATAGGGGTCGGCCTCCGTCCCGGCATGTTGTTGATTGAACCAGGACGTATCGGCCGCGTCGGACCACAATTCCGCGCCCAAGGCCCCAGGCGGTGCACCCAGAAGCGCCGCTACAAGGACTACGATACCAACGACACCCTGCATCCGTTTGCGCATGGTTCCACGCTCCTTTCAATTTTCTTGCCTCTACTGAGTTGCCTCCCCTGGAAGGGGAGGTGTCG
>NZ_DBHLDX010000101.1:0-3880 GCF_057312375.1 Fretibacterium sp. | reverse complement strand
GACAGATCGAAGTCCCCGGCAAGGTCGTCAGGGGCAAAGGAGATCGTCTCGTTCTGGAGCCGCACCACCTGTTCCTGATCGAGATAGCGCTGGTTGATCTGGATCAAAAAGCGGAACAGCTCGCTGATCCCCGTCTCGGCGAAGTTCCGGATGATCTCCTCCTGCCGCTGCTGGGCGGCCGACATGATCATGTTGATACCCGTCGCCGTCTTGTTGAGGCTTGAGGCATCGAGTCCCTGGTTGTACCGGGTGATCGGCGTCCATTCCTCGAGTTGGCTCTTCAGGTACTCGAAGAACTGGAAGTTCTGCGGGTTCATCCCCGGGTGTGGCATCGGCATGAAGGCGTTTTGAGGTATCCCTGCCGAGCGGATGAACATGGCGTCGCCGATCAGGTCCTCGAGGTTGATAGCCGATTCATCCACGACGGCCCGCCACTGGTTCGAGAGTCCAAGCGACACGACCATCTGGCGCAGCAGCGCCGTGTGCGCGTCCTGGACGTCCTGAATGACCTCGCCCAGTCCCATGCGTCCCCAGACCTGATAGCTATCCCAGAACGGCACCAGATCGAAGAATGGGGCCCGTCCGTAGGGGTTCTCCACGGCCCGCAGCAGCCGGTCCCCGCACACCGTCACGATGGCGTCCTCCAGCACCCCGTCCCCGTCGATATCGGTCTTGAGCCAGCACTCGTGGATGAGGACCTTCGCCCGGGCCCGCTCCGTGCTCCACAGGTCGGACGAGTACGAATCCTCCGCCGACCGATTCAGGATTTTCTCCAGCTCCGTCGGCTCTAGCCCCTCCGGGTTCAGCCCCACGTCCTCGACGGCGTCCTCGTCGTAGATGCCGCGCCGGGCGTCCCGGCGCAGGCGATCCAGGGTGACGACCTTCCGATGCGCCACCATGGAACACTCGCCCAGCGTCCGCCCGTCCGGGGTGAAGCGGATATCCGAGGGCCGGACCACCTCGATGACCGGCTGGTTGATGGTCGTCCGCTCCTCTTCCCACCTCACCTCGGACCTGGGAGGGGCAAGTCCCAGGAGGGCGGAGATATCCGGGACGGGCTCCGAGCTCACGACCCTGTTTGCGGGGTTCTGAAGGACCCCCACGAGCTGCGCCTCGTCCAGCACGTCGTGATGCGGAATCATCTCCCCCTCTCGCTTCCAATAGCACTTCAGGACGCCCAGGTTCGTTGCCAGCGCGTCCCCGAACCAGCTTTTGAAAATGCGGTATCCCTGGTTCTTCACGGTCAGCTGCCACTGAATCAGCTTCATCAGCCGCTCCGCCCGATCGGCGTCCTCCGGGCCGACCCCGGCGATCCCGATGATCCGGTCCGCCCCGAAGAACGCCCGAAGCAGGTTCGGCAGCAGCCACTCGATGGCGCTCCAGAGGTCGAAGGTCCGCAGCTCGTTCTTCTCCGAGAGCTTGGGGTACAGCTTCTTGTAACGCTCCCGGCTGGAGTAGTAGACCTCGTAGCGCCGGATGAGGTCCTTCTCGATGTTCTCCGTGTAGTGCTTTTCCGCGGTCTCGATATCGGCCCGCGCCGTAGCGAGAATCCGTTTTGCGTCAATCCGTATGGTCTTCATCACATCCTCCCCGCTATCGGCATTTTGAAATTGTTCTTCTGAGGGACCTTCCCCACCATGGACAGGACGTACCCCAGCGCATCGACGATGTGTGTGTACTCGTTGTCCGCGAGCTGGTCCGTTACGTGCCCGTTGACCTCTTTGCGCTGGTACCCTCCGGTCAGCGCGGCGATCAGCCAGACGCAGCGCGGGTCGATGAGAAGCATCGGCTGCCCGTCGCCCGTCAGCGTCGTCAGGGCCTTCCGAATCGGCTGGTCCCGCTGCGCGAACGCCACCGGCCCGGCGCTGACCGAAATCCCGAACTCCTCCCGCAGGAGCTGCACACAAGTTCGTTCGTCGGTTTGGGCTCTCTGGTTTCCGGCCGGGTCCCCGTAGTCCGCGAAGGTGAAACCGGGGAAGTTCGCCGCACTCTCCGCCTGCACGATTCGTCCGTGGGCGAGGATTCCCGATTCCCAGGACTGTATCTCTGGCCACAGGACGAGCGTCTGCCCCTTCGCTGTCCCCTGGCAGAACACCGTCGCCGGCGTGAGCCCATAGTCCCAGCCACGGACGACCGGACGACCGGGGATGGGGGCGAGGGGGCCAGCCGCTACGTGGAAGTCGTAGCGAAATTCCGGATACCACGGCTTCCCCTTGGGGACGTTGAAGTTGATCTCGAACTCCTGTTCCCAGTCCGCCGCCGTAGTCCCTTTCTGTTCCCGCTCCCGCCACTCTGGAGAACGTTTTGCGGGGTCCGCCGAATAATGAACGCGGAGGACGTGAACCCCGTCCTCCGTGTCGTACTCCGTTATGCCTGGCATCGTTTCAACGCTGACCTGTTCTGAGTCCACCCTTCACCACCACCTCGAAGAACCCCGGCGCTGCCGAGGAGATGAGCGTGATACGCCCTCCACCTTGGGCGATGGGGCGGAGTGCCCGCCAGGTCTCGCCCGCCCGCTCCCAGAACGCGATCTCGTCGCACATCACGGCCGTGGCCGTGTACTGCCGCAACTGGTCCGCGCCCTGCGACACCGCGCGGACGATCGAGCCGTTCGAGAAGGAGACCTGGTACTCCTTTCGCTTCACGGTCGGCAGTCCGTAGCCCTTCAGCCAGGCGGGCAGGCTGGCGTAGAGGAAGAGCATCCGGTTCTCCCCGATAAGATAGTCCGAATCCTCCGCCTTCTTGGACTGAATGAAGATGGCCGACCGGGGACAGAACAGTGCCAGATGCAGGTGCAGCGCCAGCATCAGCCAGGTCAGCATCATACGCCGAGACTTCGGGATCGCCAGCATCTTGTGCCGCTCCCAGACCTCACAGATATGCCGCAGGTAGGGCAGGTCAGGGAACGGCTTCACGCTGCCGCCGTCGGCCTCGTCGAGGGTTCGGCAGGCATCGCGGACGAACGCCCAGGGGCTGCGCGCCCACTTCTCGACCACCGCCGCCACGAGCTGCTGGTCATCCACGCCCGACCATCTCCAGGAGGCGGGCCCGCGTCTCCTCGTCGAAAACGTTCACGGAGACCGTCTGGTCCATTTCCACCCGCTCCAGGAAGTCGCCCTCGGACTTTCCCAGCAGTTCCGCGGCCTTGAGGCGGTCCTTCATGGCCTCGTCTTCGTTCCGGAGCACGGAGGTCCAGAACTCCTGCCGCTCCTGCCGGGTTGCGATGGTCGGAGCGAGCCGCTTAGCCTCGCGAGCCTTGATGGCGTCTTGAATGTCATCATTTGTCAACAATCGTTGCCCTTGAGACCGAGCTGATCTTTCGCTATACCCCGCTGCCAGGGCCGCCGCCGTGGCATTTCCCGCGTAGGCCTCCACGAACGCCCGCTGCCTCGCATTCAGTTTTGCCACGACGACACCTCCTCTCATGGCAACAAAAAAGGACGCCCCGCGGGCGCCCAATTCGATGCTATGAGCATACCACGGGAACCGAGCTTTTATTCCCACGCCATTCCCAAATTATTCCCAAATTATTCCCACCAAAATCTCAGAACCCCAGATAGCGGAGGCTAAGCCCCACCAATTCATTCCTTCGGCGAAAGAAGGACATTCGGCTCAGCCTAAGCTCCTCTGCCGTCGCCTGCCAGGTATTCTCTCCGAGGTAGAACAGCTCCAGAATCCCTCGCAAGATCGTCTTCGGTGACCCCTCCAAAACATACCCGGCCCTCAGATCGTCGTAGAGGCGTCTAATGGGCTCCGTTTTGCGTTCAAGGTATCGGATATCCTCTTCGAGGTTTTCGATGCGTTCCAGGCGTGCTGAGACGGCATCCCGGAGATATCCCAGGCAGGGGAGAGCGTCGTATGCCTGGCCCTTCGCCGAGGA
>NZ_DBHLDX010000100.1:0-3886 GCF_057312375.1 Fretibacterium sp. | reverse complement strand
AAGCCCCGTTCAGGGGAGCGCGCCAAAGACCGGAAAAAAACGAAGCTGGAAAGGAGCTGCAGCACGGTATGGAGAAGAAGTTCAGGGTCGGGGTCCTCGGCGGGACCGGGATGGTCGGTCAGAGGTTCGTTCAGCTGCTCGCGGCGCACCCGTGGTTTGAAACGGCGGCCATCGCCGCCAGCCCGCAGAGCGCCGGTCGAACCTACGCGGAGACCGTGGAGGGCCGCTGGCTCCTCGACGGGGCCGTGCCCGATTCCGCGCGGGACCTCGTGCTGCGGGACGTGAGCGACGTGAAGGGCATGGCCGATCGCGTGGACTTCCTGTTCAGCGCCGTCAACATGCCCACGGACGAGGTCCGGAAGCTGGAGGAGGACTACGCACGGGCCGAAACGCCCGTGGTGTCCAACAACAGCGCCCACCGCTGGACGCCGGACGTCCCGATGATCGTCCCGGAGATCAACCCAACCCACGCGGAGGTCATCGAGGCCCAGAGGCGCAGGCTGGGCACGTCGCGCGGCTTCATCGCGGTGAAGCCCAACTGTTCGATCCAGAGCTACGTCCCGGCCCTCGCGGCCTGGCGCGACCTCGAGCCGCTGGAGGTCGTCGCGGCGACGTACCAGGCCATATCGGGGGCGGGTAAGAACTTCGACACGTGGCCGGAGATGCGCGGCAACGTCGTCCCCTTCATCGGGGGCGAAGAGGAGAAAAGCGAGCGCGAGCCCCTGAAGGTGCTGGGGCGCCTGCGGGACGGAGAGATCGTCCCGGCGGACGGGCCGCGCATCACCTGTCAGTGCCTCCGCGTCCCCGTCCTCTACGGCCACACGGCCGCGGTCCTCGTGAGGTTCGGCAGGGAGCCCTCCTCCGTGGACGAGCTGATCGCGCTCCTGAGGGACTTTCGGGGCGTCCCCCAGGAGCTGGGACTTCCCAGCGCTCCAAAGCAGTTCATCCACTACCTTGAGGCGGAGGACCGTCCTCAGCCGGCCCTCGACGCTCAGTGCGAGGAGGGCATGGCGAT
Source organism: Fretibacterium sp. (assembly GCF_057312375.1). Taxonomy (NCBI): domain Bacteria; kingdom Thermotogati; phylum Synergistota; class Synergistia; order Synergistales; family Aminobacteriaceae; genus Fretibacterium; species Fretibacterium sp. Next base: position 2,871 of record NZ_DBHLDX010000100.1, on the reverse strand, counting down.
CTCCATCGGTCGTCTGCGGCGGGACCCCCTCTTCGGCTGGAAGTTCGTCGGCCTCTCCCACAACACGCTGCGCGGCGCGGCGGGCGGCGCCGTCCTGTGCGCGGAGCTCCTGGCGAGCCGCGGCTACCTCACGAAAAAATAGGGCATCCCCCAGACCAAACACGCAGATGATGAGGCAAATCAGATGATCAACGTTGCGATCCTTGGCTTTGGAACGGTGGGCGGTGGCGTCGCCGAGCTTCTGGACGCGAACCGGGACCAGGTGGCGCGAGCGGCGGGCGACCGGGTGCAGGTCAAGCATATTCTCGTCCGGCGCGACTTTCCCGGTTCCCGCTACGCGGAGCTCATGACCCACGACGTCGGAACGATCCTGAACGACCCGGAGGTGAGTGTGGTCTGTGAGGCCATGGGAGGGCTGGACCCGGCCCTCCCCTACGTCCGCTCCGCCCTCGAGCACGGCAAGTCCGTCGCAACCTCCAACAAGGAGCTGATCGACGCCCACGGTCCGGAGCTGGCCGCCGTCGCGCGGGCCCACGGCCTGAGCCTGCTCTTCGAGGGCAGCGTGGCCGGGGGCATCCCCATCCTGAGCACGATCCGGGACGCCTGCGCCCACGAGCGCTTCGACTCCGCCGTCGGGATATTGAACGGGACCTGCAACTACATCCTGACGCGGATGGAGCGCGAGGGGCTGTCCCTGGCGGAGGCGCTGCGCCAGGCCCAGGAGAACGGCTACGCGGAGCGGAACCCGGACGCGGACGTCCTGGGGCACGACACGACCCGCAAGCTAGCTATCCTGGCGTCGCTTTTGTCGGGGACCCGCGTGAGCTCGGCTCAGATCCCCTGCGAGGGCATCATGGGGATTGAGGCCGCCGACCTGCGCCTCGCCCGCGAGCTCCGCTGCTCACTCAAGCTCCTGGGCGTCTGCCGGATGGACGCTACAGGGCTCTCCCTCAGGACGGCCCCCTACCTCGTCCCCCTCGCCTCCCCGCTCTATGGGGTCTACGACGTGTACAACGGCGTCCTGCTCCACAACACCACGCTCGGCGACCTGACGCTCTGCGGCCGGGGCGCGGGACGCTTCCCCACGGCCAGCGCCGTGGTGTCCGACGTGGTGCAGTGCGCGCGAAACCGGGGGCGGACCGTCGAGTGCGGGCTGACCGGCCAAGAGGCGAGGCTCGCCGGCGAACCCGCGGCGGAGGTGCGGAACCTGATCCGCGTCGCGCCCTCCGAGGCGCCCCTGGCGCGGGAGGTCTTTGTCGGCATGGAGGAGGTCGCCCTCGACGACGCTCCACAGGACTTCGCCCTCGTCACGCGCCCCATGACGGAGCGCCGCTGCTGCGAGGCCCTCGCGAAGCTCTCGACGCTGAGGAGCCGTATTCGGCTTTTGGAGGCGGGAGCATGAGGAAGGTCGTCAAGTTCGGCGGCACGTCCCTGGCGGACTCGGCGCAGTTCGGGAAGGTCCGGGACATCGTTCTGGAGGACGAGGCGCGCACGATCGTCGTTCCCTCGGCGCCCGGCAGACGGTCCGCCAACGACGTCAAGGTCACGGACCTGCTCTATCAGTGCTACGGGCTCGCCGCAGAGGGGAAGGACTTCCGAAGGCCCCTCCAGGCGGTGCGGGACCGCTACGTCGAGATCGTCCAGGGGCTTGCGCTGTCCCTGCCGCTGGACGAGGAGTTCCGGAAGATCGAGGAGAGCCTGACCAGCGCGCCGGACAGGGATTACACGGCCTCCCGCGGCGAGTACCTGAACGGGCTCGTGTTGGCCGAGTACCTGGGCTTCACCTTCCTCGACGCCGCGGAGCTCTTCCTCTTCGACGACGCGGGAAACTTCGAGGCTGCGCGGTCCCACGGCGTCCTGACCACACGGCTCGAGGAAACGCCAAGGGCCGTCGTCCCCGGCTTCTACGGGATCGACCCGGCCGGGAAGGTGCGCACCTTCCCCCGCGGCGGCTCCGACATCACGGGGGCCATCATCGCGGGCGCCTGCGGGGCCGCCGTGTACGAGAACTGGACGGACGTTTCAGGCCTATTGATGGCGGACCCGCGCATCGTGAAGGACCCCAAGGTCATCCGGGACATCACCTACAGCGAGCTCAGAGAGCTTGCCTACATGGGAGCGACGGTCCTGCACGAGGACGCCATCCTCTTCGTTCGGAGGGCGGGCGTCCCCATCAACATACGGAACACCAACCAACCGGAGGACCCCGGCACCTGGATCGTCGGGCACACGGCCAAGCAGTCGAGCCACACCATTACCGGCGTCACGGGCAAGAAGGACTTCTGCTCCATCATCCTGGCGAAGGACCGCCTGCACTCCGACCCCGGCTTTCACAGCCGGGTCGTCCGGTGCTTCGAGGAGAGCAACGTCCCGCTGGAGCACCTCCCCTCCGGGATCGACACCATGACCGTGGTGGTCCACGCCTCCCATTTTCTCGACCGTGAGCAGGAGGTTCTGGCCCGCCTGGCCCGCGTCGCCAGGCCGGACACCCTGGACATCGAGCCTGGCCTGGCCCTGATCGCCGTCGTGGGGCGCGGCATGAAATCCCGCAGCGGGACGGCCGCGAAGATATTCACGGCCCTCGCCAGGGTGCGCGTCAACGTGCGCATGATCGACCAGGGGGCCTCCGAGCTCAACGTGATCGTCGGGGTGCTGAACGAGGACTTTGAGCGGGCGATCCGCTCCATCTACAGCGCGTTCGTGGAGGAGGACTCGCCGGACTAAGGCGCCCGTCCTCTGAAGGAAACGAGAAAAAACTGGATTGATGATTGACAAAGAGCACGACTTCATTGCGTCGTGCTCTTTTTTATCGGCCCGTTGTCGCAAATTTTGGGGACAGCATAGAGAGCCCTTAACGCCCTCTTTATTACC
>NZ_DBHLDX010000099.1:0-3992 GCF_057312375.1 Fretibacterium sp. | reverse complement strand
GCCGGGGACAGGGAGCCGTCGCTCCGCTCCCAGTAGCCCATGCGCATCTTCTCGTAGTAGGCCTGAGCCTGGTCGCGAAGGGCTGCCTCGTCGATTCCGGGGATGACGCGGTCGCGCATCACGAATCGGCCGTCGATGATCGAATGGCGCACCTCCCGCGACGTTCCGGAGTTGACGATAGTCCGCAGAGGATCGTCGATTGTCCCCACGTCCAGCCCATCGAGGTCGAAGACGATCATGTCCGCGCGGGCCCCTACCGCGATGCGCCCCAGGTCCTCGCGGCCCAGCGCGCGTGCGCCTCCCAGCGTCGCCGCCTCGAAGAAGTCCGCGTAGGTATTGCCCTCCAGGGATCGGTCCACGTGCCGGGCCATGTAGCTTCCGATGCGGATGTTCGCCAGCATGTCCGGCGGAAAGGTGTCCGTCCCCATCGCCATGTTGACCCCGGCCTTTCGGTAGCGCCCGAACGACTCGAGAGCGACGCCGGAGGATGCGTAGACCAGCGGGCAGTGGATGACGGTCGTGCCCGTGCGGGCCAGAAGCTCGACGTCGTTGCCCGTGGGCGCGTCGTGAATAGCGCTGTAGCCCGGCACGTACATAGCGTGGGGGATCAGGGTCGTCTGCCCCAGGAAGCCGATTTTATCCAGGTACTGAAGCGGCGTGATCCTCTGGTGCTTTCGGACCCATGTGTACTCGAACGAGCCCTGAGCCGCATGCAGGCGCACGCGGCACCCGAGCTTATCGGCGGCCGCCTTCGTCGCCAGCAGGTTCTCCTCCGTCTGAGTCTCGATGCGCTCCGGCACCAGGACGCCGCGGACCAGCCCGCCGTAGGCTCCATCGAACTCTTTGATGAAACGGATGGCCCGCTCCAGTCCCTGGCGCCCCTCGTCATCTTTGAAGAGCACCTCTGTGGAGCCATCGGGGTTCACGACCCTGGAGCCGGACTGGTAACTGGGTCCGAGGTAGACCCTCAACCCCAGTTTCCCTGCGTGATGGGCCGCAGCCTCGATCTCCTCGAAAGTCTCCGCCCAGCGCTTGTAGAACACCGAGGTGATGGGCATGGACGTCGTGATCCCGTGCCGGATCAGTTGGACGTAAGCGTAAAGGGACTTGAACGCCTCCTCCTCCGCAGACATGATCTCACGGCTGCCCTTGTCGTAATACGCACGGCTCCAGAGCAGGTGGCTCTGGATCGCGGCCGGGGCCTCGCAGTGGATCAGGCCGTGGTCGATGTCGCCCAGGGAGTCCAGGTCCACGAAGCCGGGGCTGAGGATCGCGTTGCCGCAGTCCAACTCCTCATCGCACTGCCCCGGGTATTCACGGCCGACGAAGACGATCGTGTTTCCCTCGAACACCACCTGCCCGTCCCGCAGCAGGACGTGCCGCGATCCGTCGAACGCCACGACATACTTTGCGCTCAGTTTCGTCCTCAATTTCGAAAACCGCTCCTTTCCATTCCCCTATGGACGGCACGGCAGCGAATCGTAATCCACCCGCTGCTCGTCCAGCCAGCCCTGCGTGTGCCCCCAGAAGGTGCTCGGCAGGGCCATGTGGCGTTCCAGCCCCGCGCGCTCGATCAGGCGGCGGGCCTCCGCCTCGCCCTCACTCAGCACCTCGTCCTCGTTCACGGACAGGACGCGGCGCCCTTCCATCAGGACGCGCCCGGCGACGATGACGGTCTCGAAATCGTGCCCCACCGCCTCGCAGATCACGCGGTGCACCGGCATGATGTTGGGGACGAGGTGCGGCTGCCAGAGGTTCATCACGGCGATGTCCGCCTGCTTCCCCGGCTCGAGGGAGCCGATCTCATCGTCCCAGCCCAGAGCCTTTGCGGCGTCGATCGTGATCATCTCGAGGGCCTTGCCGTTCGGCAGCAGGAAGGGATCGTGGCAGAGCATACGCTGGATCAACTGAGTCTCCCGTACGGAGGGAAGTAGGTCGAACGGCGTGGAGGGGGAGTTTCCGTCCGTCGTGATCACGACGTTGGCGCCCAGTCCGATCAGTTCAGGGATCGGGCAGCGCCCGTTGACCTGGCCGTAACCGGGCGCGCTGGCCACGTGCGTCCCCGTCTCCGCCAGGATCATGGCCTCCTCAAAGGAGATGCCCGTGCAGTGCTGGATATGTACGTCCGGCCCCAGGAGCGCATACTCGCAGCGATGGGCAAGCCGGATCATCCCGCCGAACGCCTCCGTGTGGATGCGCACCTTGTGCTTGGCCGCGACCTCCCGGACCCGGCGCATCATCAGCCGGTCGTGGTCCGACAACGCCACGGCGACGTCCGGTGCCGAGGGGCCGGAGCCAAAGATCGACGTCAGCAGGACGAACGGCGCGATAAATACGCGGATGCGCCCGTCGGCCCCTCCGTTCCACGCCTCGATGACGGCCTCGGCCCCCTCCATCATGCCCTCGAAGGGCACCTCCACCTCGTGGCGGACTCCGTTCTTCCAGCGGCTGAACTTGCGCGGAAAAGGCGGATTACAGGGCCCGACGGCCACGACCCCCCGGATCCCCACGTCGGCATAGCCCCGCGCGTTGTTGCTCCCGAACACCGGGTCGTCGCTGCGCTGGGCCGAGCTGATGACGCTGACCCCACAGGTCACTCCCATCTTCAGGCGTTCCAGCGCAGCCAGACGAGCCTCGACGTACCAGAACTCATCCGTCGTGTAATGGTGGTACGTGGGGGTGGCGATGTGCATCCAATGACTGCGCGTATCCGCACCGATCGTCTTGAGCAAGGCGTGCCCCGCGTGTCCGTGCGCATCGATCAGGCCCGGCAGGATCGCCTTGTGAAGGCAGTCGATCTCCCGCTCGGCGCTGTAGGCCGCCTCGATGTCGTCCGCTGGACCCACTGCCGCAATCCGCGTCCCCTCCACGGCCACGGAGGCGTTCTCCAGAATGCGCCGCTCCGGGTCCATCGTGATCACGGTGCCCCTCTTCAGGATGAGGTCCGCGTGTTTCCTGTTTCCATCCAAAGTCATCAGCTCCCAATCTCACGGCTTGACGCCGTACCGCCCCAAATGGTTCTCAATTCAATCTTGGGACCTTTCAGTTCGGAAATTCCTGATTCGGGGACATTCGCCCGGTTCAGAAACTGCCTCTCAGAAGCCTTCCGCTTCCAGGACCCGCCGTTATCCTTCGGCCATCGAAAACGACCGTGCCGCGCACCAGCGTGGCGGTCACGCGCCCCTCGAACTCCATCCCCATATAGGGGCTGTGCTTGTTTTTGTGAAGCAGCATCTCTGGCGCGAGCGTCCAGCGCGCGGAGGGGTCCAGGATCGTCAGGTCGGCATCGCTCCCGATCCTGATGACCCCCTTGCGGGGATAGAGTCCCATCAGGCGGGCCGGGTTCTCGGACACCATTCGCACCAGCATCTCCACGCTCAGGCCCCGCCGCCTCACCCCGTGGGTGAAGAGCGCGGGCAGCATGGTCTGCACGCCCTGAGCGCCGCCCCACATGTCCCAGAAGCTCCCGCTTGCCGGATTCTTCTGTGCGATGGTCGAGGGCGAGTGGTCCGAGGAGATCACGTCCACTGCGCCATTCAGGACGCGATCCCAAAGGCCTTCGACGCTCTCCTGCGTCCGCACGGGGGGCGTGCACTTCAGGACTCCTCCCAGCCGCTCGAGGTCATCCTCTGAGAAGATCAAATAGTGCGGGCAGGTCTCCACCGTCAGGCGCGCCTCCTCCCGGGCCAGCGACACCCGATCGATCACCTCGGGCAGCGTGGCGTGGCAGATGTGAACGCGCGCGCCCGTGAAGCGGGCCATCTCCAGCACCATATCGACGGCCAGGACTTCCGTGATGGGGGAATGGGCCGCCAAAAAATCCCGCGCTCCCGTGCGTCCGGCGGACTGAATCGCCCGTTCGAGGGACGAAGTCAGCGCCTCGTCCTCGCAGTGGACCCCCACCAGGAGATCGTGTTTTTCCGCCTCGGCCAGTCCCCGGAAGAGCACGTCCGGGCGGGCATAGGGGAAGTCGCTGCCCGCAAAGCAGGTGA
>NZ_DBHLDX010000098.1:0-4372 GCF_057312375.1 Fretibacterium sp. | reverse complement strand
GAGTACACGGAGTTTCGGCGGGACCTGACGGAGAGCCTGCGGGCGCCCATCGAGGACGGCCGGATCGTCGTGAGCCGGGCGGCCGGCACGGTGAGCTACCCCTCGCGGGTGTTGCTGGTGCTGGCGGCCAACCCCTGCGCCTGCGGCTTTGCCGGGGACCCCGTCGTCAAGTGTACCTGTTCTGCCCTGGAGCTGGAGCGCTACCGGCGCAAGCTGTCGGGGCCCATCCTGGATCGCATCGACCTGCAGATCGCTGTGCCGCGCCTGACGCCGGAGGAGCTGCTCTCCTTCTCCGGGACGTCGGAGCCCAGCGCCGCGATCCGGCGGCGCGTCATCGCAGCGCGGGCCGTTCAACAGGAACGCTGGGCGCCCTACGGCCTCGTCTGCAACGCGGAGCTGCCTGAGCGGCTGGTGCGTCGCTGCCTCGTCCTGTCGGAGGACGCACGGGCCTACCTGTCCGGCATGGCGGAGCGCCTGCACCTGTCGGGCCGTGGCCTGAGCCGCGTGCTGAAGGTGGCCCGCACCATCGCGGACCTGGCGGGAGAGTCGGAGCTGACGACGAAGCACCTGGCAGAGGCGCTGATGTACCGTTGCGGCTCCGGGAGCCGCGGAGGATAAGGGCGGATAGAGAGGTCCCTACCTGTCCAAGCTTGCCAGAAGTTTTTCCCTGAGGTATAATACACGGGCAGTCCGGGGGCGTTCGTTCCTCGTCTGCGGCACGACAGGCGGACATAGCTCAGTTGGTAGAGCATCAGCTTCCCAAGCTGAGGGTCGCGGGTTCGAACCCCGTTGTCCGCTCCAGCAGATCATCCGGCTCAGTCCGGTTACACTTAAAACCCCGCTCAAAAGCGGGGTTTTTGCGTTTTGACCCTTCGGGCCTCGTGACGTCCGGGCCGTCGTTCCTCCATCACCTGTCCTTGCCCTGTCGGGCCTCTTGACAGCGAAACGCCTTTCGATACGATAGACGTAACCCAAACAGAGGGGGAGGACTGTCCGGCGCATGGGGGCCGGCTGCCTTGTGGCAGCGGGCGGGAGTTTTTAGCCAGAAAGTTCTGAGGGCATCGTGAAATGAGCATCGTAAGAGTTTTTCATTCTTCGGACTACCGCGTGACGGACTGGAGCGGGGGGCGGACGACGGAGCTGGCCATCGCCTCGGAGGGTAGCCTCTACGCCGAGCGGAAGTTTCTGTGGCGCTTCAGCACCGCCACGGCAGAGGTGGAGGAGAGCACCTACACCAGCCTGCCGGACTACGACCGCGTGATCCTCTCCCTGCGGGGCCTGCTGCGCCTCTCCCACGACGACGCGACCTGGCGGGACTTCGCGGAGTTCGAGCCCTACGCCTTCGACGGCGGCGTCACCACGCAGGCCAGGGGGAAGGTCGTGGACCTGAACCTGATGCTACGGAAGGGGCGGTGCGTCGGGACGATGATCCCCATCACGGGCGGCTCCGGTCTGAGGATGGACGTGACGGCGGCGCTGGCCGCCGCGCTGCTGGGAGCGGAGGAGCTGCTCATCTTCTGCTTCGAGGGGGCGGCGGAGGCTGTAAGCGGGGAAGAGGCCTGGCCTCTGGAGGCGGGAGACACGCTGCACGTCTCGAACCTCGGCGGGGAGGCGTGGAGCGTCAGGGCGACTGAGAGGCTCAGGGCCGCGGCGGCGGCGGTCCGGTACGAGGGGCGCCGTGCAGAAAATTAAAGGAGGACTGTACATGAAGCAGCTTATCGAGTGTGTGCCAAACTACAGCGAGGGACGGGACGCGGGGAAGATCGAGCAGATCGTGGACTCTTTCCGCGGCAAGGCAGGCGTGCGCCTGCTGGACTACCAGACGGACCCAAACCACAACCGACTGGTCGTGACGGTGATTGGTGAGCCCGAACCCCTGAAGGAGGCCGTTCTGGCGTCCTTCGGCAAGGCTGTCGAGCTCATCGACCTGACGAAGCACGAGGGCCAGCACCCGCGGATGGGGGCCGTGGACGTGGTCCCCTTCATCCCCTGCCGCGGCACGACGGTTGAGGACGCGGATCGTCTGGCGAAGGAGGTGGGTGAGGCCGTGGGGTCCCGCTACCAGATCCCCGTCTTTCTCTACGAGGACTCCGCCACCGCGCCGCACCGCCAGAACCTGGCCTCCATCCGCAAGGGGCAGTTCGAGGGCATGGCTGAGAAGCTGAAGGACACGGCGATGTGGACGCCGGACTACGGCCCCGCGGGGCGGGTACACCCCACGGCGGGCGTGGTGGCGGTCGGCGCCCGGATGCCCCTCGTGGCGTTCAACATCAACCTGAGCACGCCGAACCTGGAGATCGCGGACAAGATCGCCAAGCGAGTCCGCAACCTCAGCGGCGGTTATCGCTTCATCAAGGCCATCGGCGTGGACCTGAGCGACAGGAAGATGGCGCAGGTGTCGATGAACCTGGTGAACTATCAGAAGACGGCGGTGTACCGCGCCTTTGAGGCCGTGAAGATGGAGGCCCGGCGCTACGGCGTCAGCGTCGTGGAGAGCGAGGTCGTCGGGCTTTTGCCCATGGAGGCCCTGATCGACTGCGCGGAGTACTACCTGCAGATTTCGGACGACTTCGACCCCGCAAAGCAGATCATGGAGAACCGCCTGCTGGAGGAGGAGTAGGCCTTTTTTGAGGGCGCGCGTCGGCGTGACCTCTTTTGCCGCGCGTTCGTGGCGAGGGAATCGTCCTCCGAGGCCCCGTCGAACGGGAAGCGACGCATAGGCACTGTATCCAGCCCAAAGGTTGGGTGCGGTGCCTTTGTTTTTGCACGTCGGCGCCACGCCGAGAAATGCGGGACAGCGCGAAGGGCCGGGTCACTTGCAGCGGGAGGTACACTCCCCCTGCTTTTCCAGGTAGGCCATCCCCCAGTTACACAGCCCCTCCAGGGCTGGCATAAGGCTTTTCCCGTCCTCCCTCAGGTGATAGGTTACAGAGGGCGGCACGCTTCCAAGGGAATGGCGGAAGATCAAGCCTTTTTCCTCCAGCTCGCGAAGGCACTTCGTCAGCATGGTGTTGGTCACCCCATGGACGCGGCGCTTCAGCTCGTTGTAATGCAGGCCGTCCTCCTCGTTCAGACACCAGAGGATCGGCAGCTTCCACTTGGAGCCGATCAGCTCCATCACGTAGAGCAGCGGACAGCGCGCGACGTAGCCCCCGGTTTTTGAATCCTTCGACCCCTTCATGAGCCCACCAATCCCTTCCCCAATTTTTAAGAAAGAAAAAACTGCGTACTTGCTCTCTTGTTCTTTTAATAATACACTGAATTCACGAAAAACGTCAAAGGGAAGCGCACTCAGGCACGTGGCAGGCGGGCACATCAGTGGCTCGTCACGTCGTTCAAAAGGAGCGCTGCGGCGTTTTGCTCAAAGGACCTGAGAGATAGGATAGGTTTTAAGGCCCTGAGGGGGCAGAAAATCGGGGGGTAAGGAAATGAAAGCGTTGTTCGTCAACGGAAGTCCGCGCAAAAATTGGAACACCCACAAGATGCTGGAGAGCGCCATGGAGGGGGCGAGGGAGGCGGGGGCGGAAACTGAGCTGGTACACCTGTACGACGCTGCCTTTAAGGGCTGCGTCAGCTGCTTCGCCTGCAAGGTGAAGGGCAGCTGGACGAATGGCCTCTGCGCCTTTCGCGACCCGTTGACGCCGACCCTGGAGAAGGCGCTGGGGGCGGACGTCATCGTCATCGGCAGTCCAGTCTATCTTGGCTGTTCCACCGCCTCGGCGCGCGCCTTTCTGGAGCGGCTGGTATTCCCCCTGCTCATCTACGGGATCGAGGAGAAGACGCTCCTGAAGCGGACCGTCCCCACGGCGATGATCTACACCATGAACTGTCCGGAGGGGCTGGCGGAGCGGTTTCATTACCCCATCCTGCTGGGGGCGAACGCTGACGCCCTCGAACGGACCTTCGGCTACAGCGAAACGCTCTGTGCCTACGATACGTACCAGTTCAGCAATTATTCCCGCTACGAGGTCACCCTGTTCAACGAAAAGGACAAGGCCAGGCAGCGCGAGGAGCAGTTTCCAAAGGACCTTCAAAACGCCCGCGAGCTGGGGAAACGGCTGGTCGAAAAGGCTGCCTCCCCCGTGAAGCCTGACGCCGAATAGGGGACGCCCCGTAGCGTAGCACCTTTTCCCCCGTGCCTCTTGACAGGTTCCTTTGACCTGTATAGAATACAACATCATTTGCGGTTGGCGACGGGTTGTTCGTCCGAACCGCGGCGACGATTCCACAGAAAGGGGACCGGGAAAGATGGCGTTTACGACGGGACGTGCCTTGATGAAAGACCTGATATCGAACGTTCGGTTTGCCCTCCTTCTACTCGGACTTTTCGCTCTCGCGGATCCCCTTTTTTCTGGATCGGCGCCTCTCGGTG
>NZ_DBHLDX010000097.1:0-4895 GCF_057312375.1 Fretibacterium sp. | reverse complement strand
ATAGCACGCGGAGGCGGATAAAAGTCAACCGGCAGGGGCCGAAAAGCGCAGGCGCTCCTGCATCGGGAGCGCCTGGCCTGTGGCCTTCGCCGGCAGCCTCACGGCTGGGCTCTTCGCAACGCCTCCACCTCGTCAGGGGAGAGGCCGGTGAAGTCGGCCACCTGCTCCAGCGAAACGCCCCGCGCCAGCATCCGCCGCGCCGTGGAGGCGATACCCTCGTTCAGGCCCCTGGCCAGCCCTCTGGTCTCGCCCAAGGCAATCCCCTCATTTCGTCCCAGAGCGATGCCCTCCCTCAGGATCGTCTTCGCCTCGTACTCCAACACCCTGCCTCCCATGATGGACTTCACTCCTTCCCTCACCTTTTCGTGCCCGCGGGCGATGTGCTCCAACACCTTGCCCGACATCTCCTCGAGCGTCCGCTTCACGTACTCCGTCAACTGCCCGCTCTCCGCCAGCCCCTCAAGCCGATCCCGTATCCCTTCGTACTCCGACAGAAAGTCCCGCAGCAGCCCTTCGTCCCTCTCGTACCTCCCGAATCGTCCCTCATGCGCAAAAATGTGGAAGGGGATGAGAAACAACAGCCCCTTGGAGAATATCTCCTCCGGCGTGTACCGCTGGGCCTTCATCACCGGGATATCGTAGGCCGCAGACCTTCCGCCGGGCAGCTCGATGCGGACCGTCAGCACGTCCGGCGTGGTCGCGCGGCACCGAAGGTACAGGATCGCTGACGCAGGAAAACGAACCGTCAACACGCCACCCTCGACCTCGCCCGCATCCAGCGCGATCTGCGCGTCGTACTCGAACATCCGCACCAGCATCGTGTCGTCCGACGTGCTCTGGCACTCGATGTGGTACTTCTTCAGCGACTTGCCCCGTATCCCGAAACACGAGTCCGTGATGCGCTCACGTTCCTTGCCGTCCTGACCGTTGATAAAGTGCTGGTTCGGGTAGAGCTCCACCGCCTCGTCCCCGGAGTACGACTCGTGAAATATCTCATTCACCAATGGGATAATGAGGCTCGAACAATCGTTCAGAAGCGTTCGGAACACGTCGTCGTAGGGCGTGTTGACCAACATCCGCACCATCCTCCCCATCCCTTCAGCTCCTGGCCTCATTATAGCAAAAAAGCGCAGGCGCCCCCACGTGGGGAGCGCCTGTCCAATCATCGCATCCTTGGGCCTCGCCGGCAGCCTCACGGTTGAGCCCTTCGCAGCGCCTCGACCTCGTCATGGGACAGCCCGGTCGCCTGGGATATCTGCTCGGACGTGAAGCTCATACCCAACATCCGCCGCGCCGTGGAGGCGATGCCCTCATCTCGTCCCAGAGCGATGCCCTCGATTCTGCCCCTGGCCTCAACCTTGTCCAAAACGCTCAACATCGTGACGTCCTCCCCCTTCCTGAATTCGTTCTGCGTATCCTCAAACCGACGGTCCCGCGTCAGCGCGGACATGAGCTTCAGCACCGCGTCCACGTGCTCGATCGTCTGACGCGGGGGCTCGTACTCCTCGTCCCGCCCCATCTGCACAAAGTAGTCCGCTACGATCCTGAAGTCGCTCCGAAACTGCCCCACCTGCTCCGCCGTCAGACGCGGAACCTCAAAGACGTTGACCCGGTAGTCGTTCACAAACGGCCTCAGCCCCTCGGCCACGGAAACCCGCTCGAACAGCGTCCGCGGCCCCGTCCACGGCGCCTCCCCAAAGTAGAGGACCAGCGTCACCACCGGGTACAGCCCCTTGTCCGCCGACAACTGGCCCCGGTAGTCCGCCCCCTCGTAACCCAGCACCCGAAGCGGCATGTCCCGGTCCACCGCGGTCTGGTTCTCGAACCCGATCAGGGAGATCACGGCCCCCGCGGAAACCCACAGCTTGGAAACGTCCCGCTCCTGCTCGTGGAGCTTTCCGTCCGCCTTGTAGAGCGTGCGGGCCCGTGCGTCCTGAAGGTCCTCCGGCTTCACACGCCGTTCGCCATTGAAGAGCAGAACATTCACGATGTCCGCAAAGACGTCGTTGTACCCCTCCAAGTGCTTCTCCGTCATGTCCCGCTCGTGCATTTTGCGCTCCACCCCCAAGCTTGGCCTCATTATAACAAACAAGCCCTCTCGCTCAAAACCGGAAGAAAGGGGGGAATACTCGGCGCGTACCCTGCCTCACCTTCAACGTAGGCGACGGTGGGGGTGCTTCATCAGGAGGGCATAAAAATGAGGACCGCACCCACCGAGTACGGTCCTCAATCTTCTTCATCATGGAGCCGGCGAACAGACTCGAACTGTTGACCTGCGCATTACGAGTGCGCTGCTCTACCAACTGAGCTACGCCGGCCTTACAAGAGGCTATTCTATCAGGCCACGGTCCTTTTGGCAATAGCAAAGTCACGGTTACGCCAAAACTCAAACGCGATCGCCAGTGCCTGCCAGCGCTCCCTCACGGCCTGCCTCCACCTCCCCTCCCGACCAGAGCCGGTCGGCTTCCCGCCGCGGGACGCCAACGTGGACGAAGGTTCCATAGAACCGCAGCTCCCAGCCCGGCAGGCTTCCCAGCCTCCGCACGAGGCGGGCAAAGTCCGCCATCGAGCCCCCCGCGGGGCGAACGTCCGCGGCGCAGCCCACGAGGTGCCGACTCCGCCGTACACCCCCAACCTCCGCATTGTGCCGTTCGCAGCGAAAGCCACTGTTCACAACAACGGGCCCGCCCCACGCCTCCCGCAGCCCCTCCAGCCACAGCACCAGAAGGATGGAGGGGCGCCCCGTGCCGCAGCAGGGGCAGACGAACTCCTGCGGCCTGAAGTGCCGAACCTCCCACCTCATCCGCGCGCTTCCCCGCTCCCCGACCGGCTGCCCTCGAGGGGCGACAGGCGGCAGGTCTGACAGTGGCGCAGCAGGGTGATGGCCTCCCGCAAGGCCCGCAGCTCCCGCTCCATCCGGAGCAGCAGAAAAGCGGAAACGGCCACGGAAAAGCCGCCCTGGAGCGCCGCACCGGCAAACGCCTCAATGTTATCCATGAACTCCTCCTTTTCTCCTGTTCCTCCGCGATGCAGAGGAGAAAAAAGACCGGGGCGTCCCCCGGTCCGTCATTTCGGATGCGCATCCTTCCACCGCACGACTACGCCGCTACAGGCTCACCGGGGTGCTGGTGACGGTCACGAACTCCGCGCCCACGATGGACATCGGCTCCGGCGAGTAGATGGCCTTGTTCGCGATCATCCCCTCCATGAGGGCCTTCACCGCCGACGCCTCCGCATCGGGCTTCGCGTGGTTGAGCGTGCTGGAAATGGTCCGGGCATCGGCATCCTTGAACTTCAGCTTCAGGCTGACAGACAAACGATCACCTCCCTTCTCTCACAAATTGACAACGATCGGATCCCCTCCTTACTGCCTCTCCAGGGTGTGGACCTCGGTCTGCTCCACCCGGGTCACGGGATGGGCCAACACCGGGGCTGCCAACTCCGCCACGTTCATGATCGCCTCCGGGTCCGCCCCGCCCTTGATGCCTCCGAGGGAACAGCTCTTCACGATCGCGTTTCCGGTCTTCGGGTCCTTGCCCGCGTTGAGCTTCAGGGCCACCGCGCTCCGCCTCAGTACGCTGCTGACTGCCATGCTCTCACCTCCTCTCCCATGGTCTTCACCGCGTCACCCCCTTTCATGAATATAAGTATATAGTATATCTCGCTATTGTCAAGAGGCGATCGCAATAAAATTTTTGTCTGACATCTCCCGCCAACGCCGAAAGACGACAATAAATTGTCCTCTTTCGGCACAGCCGACCGACACGACGCCGACCGCCTGTCGGCGTCCGTAAGTCGTGTCGTCTGGCTGTACCCCTCCGCCGCCTACGGCGGCACCTCCCCTTTCAGGGGGGCTTTTCGCCCCCCATCTGGTGAAGTCCATAAAGACAAAAAAACGGCCCCCAAAGGGGCCGTTTTTTAAGGCAGAAACTATTTCGTGTGTTGGTTAGCGGGCCACCATATAAACCGTTGTATCGGTAGCTTTAAAAACCTTCGTTGCGTCTGTGCTCTTGTCGCTATACAGACCCACACTCGTCGCCTTGGCCGCCAACTTCTCGCGAACCTCGGCCGCGTCGGAACCCAACTTGCTCGTGTCATAGCCGACGTACCACTTGCCACCAGCCGCGTCAATCTCATAGCCATCCGTCGTCTTGTACTTGTCGGCGTTGTCGATGTACTTCTTCAGCCCTACTGCACCAGCGGTAGTGATCAGGCTGTTCGCCGCCGGCATGTTATCCATGCTGTCCGCGTAAAGAAGCAGAATCGCCGACTTCATGGAGCGCAGGTCGCTGATGATCGTGGAAGCCTTCGCCGAAGCCGTAGCGGAACCGGTGGAAAGCAGCATGGCCGCAGCCAGCACACCGATGATCACGATGACGATCAACAGCTCAACGAGGGTGAAACCTTTACGCATCTTCATAATTGAAACTCCTCCTTTAAATTTGACCGCCGTTCTCTGCGGCCTTGATGCTATACATCATAGAGCATTCAACCCTATATGCAATGGGTCTTAAGAATCAAAAACGTCATGATTTTCGACCGATCGGGCCGAGACCTCTCAGCTCACCCGTTCTATCCCAACTGAGCCATGGCCGAAGTGATGGGGCCAAAGATGGCCATGGCGATCACCGCCACGAGGCCGCCCACAAAGATAATCATTATCGGCTCCATCAGGGAGGTCATGGCCTTGATCTGCTCGTCCAGCTCCTGGTCGTACCACCTTGCCACACGCTCCAGCATGTCGTCCAGGTGGCCCGTTTCCTCGCCGATGCGCATCATCTGGCACACCAGGATGGGGAACACCTTCGCCCGCTTCGCGGCGTCCCCCAGGTGGACACCCTGCTTGGCGGAGGCCTGGAGGTCCGCAAAGCCCTGCCGGATCACCTCGTTGCCCG
>NZ_DBHLDX010000096.1:2926-4938 GCF_057312375.1 Fretibacterium sp. | reverse complement strand
CGATGATCGAGGACGTCAAGAAGATCGACGATTATACGATCTCCGTGCACCTCAAAAATCCTTTCACGCCGTTCCTCTATGTCTTCAGCGAGGTCTGGGGTGGTGTCGTCTGCAAGAAGGTCGTCGAGGAGATCGGCACCGAGGCCCACAACCGCGCCCCGATCGGCACCGGTCCCTTCAAGTTCGTGAAGTGGATCAAGGGCGACCGGGTGATCCTGGAGCGCAACGACGACTACCATGGAGAGAAGCCGCAGTTTTCCAACCTGATCATCCGCGCGGTCCCCGAGGACTCCGTCCGGGTGATCGAACTCGAGAGCGGGGCGGTCGACGTGGCCTACGCCGTCTCCGTAAACGACTTCAAGCGCGTGGAGGAGACCCCCGGACTCACGCTGATGAAGCGCAAGTCGCTTCAGGTGGACTTCATCGTGTTCAACTGCTCGAAGCCCCCTCTCGACAACGTGAAGGTCCGTCATGCGATCGCGAAGGCGCTGGATCTTGAAGGGATGCATCAGGCGATTTACCGTAGCGAGGGCTACGTCCCCGGCGGTCCGATCCCCTACGACATGCGCTACTCCGACCAGAGCCTCAAGGCTCCGAAGCAGGACGTCGAGGGAGCGAAGAAGCTGCTTGAGGAGGCCGGGGTCAAGGACCTCACGCTGACCCTCATGACGAGCGAATCAAAGCAGCGTGTCGACGCCGCCACCATCATCCAGGCTCAGCTTGAGGAGATCGGCGTGAAGGTAGACATCCAGGTCATGGAATATGGCGCCTTCCTTGATAAGGTCGACCGCGGGGAACACGACCTCGCCCTCGGCGGCTGGGGCAACAACCTCCCCGACCCCGAGTTCGCCCTGACCCGCCTCTATCACTCGCGTGCCCTCAACGTCACCAACAACGCCTTCTTCAGCAACAAGGAGTTCGACGCACTGCTGGACAAGGGCGTTCAGGTGCCGGAAGGCCCCGAGCGCGAGGCGGTCTACAAGGAGGCTCAGAAGCTCTTCCTGGAGCAGATGCCCACCCTGTATTGGTCCGTTGGTGGGATTGCCGCCGCATACGGCCCCCGCGTCCAGGAGTTCCCGATGCACATCCGCGGGATCTACGAGCTCTCAAAGGTGAAGCTGAATCAGGAGTGATCCTGACTCCGCAAGGGTTTCTAAAGGGGCTTCCCCGCCGGTTCTTTGCGATTTTGAAGTCCCGTCGGGGAGGATAAATCCATTTGGAAGGAAGTGCGCGTTTCATGAGAAAGGCATTCGTTTTACTTGCAGCCCTGTCCCTGTGCCTTGTACCGATGACGGCCCTCGCGGCCGAGGATACCCTGGTCGTAGCGAACGGCGCGGATATCCGCGTCCTCGATCCGCTCCCCAGTTCGGAGAACGTCTCGGCCAACGTCCTGCTCCAGATGTTTGAAAACCTGGTGTTCATCGCCCCGGACGGCTCCCTGGAGCCCATGCTGGCAGAGAGCTGGGAGCAGCCGACGCCGACGAGCTACGTGTTCCACATCCGCAAGGGGGTCAAATTCCACAACGGCGAGGAATGCACCGCGGATGACGTGAAGTTCACCCTCGACCGGGCTAAGACCCCCCTCGGGACTTCCGCCCATGCCCTGATCAAGGACCTCCAGGACGTGGAGGTCCTGGACCGCTACACCGTCAAGCTCAACCTTGGGCGCCCCGTCACCCCCTTCCTTTACGCCCTGGGCGAGTCGTGGGCGGGCATCGTCAACAAGAAGGCCGTGGAGGAGGGCGACCCCGCCAAGAACCCGGTGGGGACCGGTCCCTTCAAGTTCGTCAGTTGGAAGAAGGCGGACCGCGTAACCCTCGAGCGCTTCGAGGACTATCACGGCAAGAAGCCCAACTTCAAGACGCTGGTCGTCCGGGCGATCCCGGAGGCCTCGAGCCGCACGATCGAGCTTCAGAGCGGGGCCGTGGACGTCGCCTACCGCATCCATTTCTCCGACTTCGAACGGATCGAGTCCGACAAGAACCTGACCCTGCTGCGGCATCCCTCGAACC
>NZ_DBHLDX010000096.1:0-2826 GCF_057312375.1 Fretibacterium sp. | reverse complement strand
TTCGAACGGATCGAGTCCGACAAGAACCTGACCCTGCTGCGGCATCCCTCGAACCAGGTGGACTACATCGCCCTGAACTGCCAGCGCCCCGGCCTGAAGGACGTGCGCGTGCGCAGGGCGATCAAGATGGCCCTCGACATCCCGGGGATGCAGAAGGCCGTCTGTCGCGGCGTCGGCTCCGTCACGGGGAGTCCTCTGCCTCCAGGCATGCGCTATGCGTTGAAGGACGCCCCCATCCCTGCCCAGGACGTCGAAGGGGCTAAGAAGCTCCTGGCGGAGGCCGGGGTCAAGGACCTCAAACTTGAAATCTGGACCAACGAGTCGAAGGAGCGCATGGACGCAGCGACCATCATTCAGGGAATGCTGGAGGAGGTCGGCATCACCGCGGAGATCCGCGTCATGGAGTACGGCGCCTTCCTTGACGGCGTCCGCAAAGGCGAATGTGACCTCGCGATGAGCGGTTGGGGCAACAACCTTCCCGATCCGGAGTACTTCTTCGGACGGACGTTCCACTCCATCGCGATCGGCGCGAACAACTCGTCCCACTACAGCAATCCGAAGCTGGACGAGCTGCTGGAGAAGGGTCTCTCCGTCCCCGACGGTGAGGAGCGCGCCAAGATCTACGAGGAGGTCCAGCAGATCATCCTGGACGATGTGCCGGCGATCTTCTGGTCGGTCGGCGAGGCTATCGTCGGGATCAACAACCGGGTGAAGAACTTCGAAATGCACCCGAAGGGGTTCTATCGCCTCTGGATGGCGGAGCTGGATCACTAGCGGAAGCTTGCGCCCATGCCCGGTACGGGCATGGGCGCAGTCCGTACCGCCCCCTGCCGTTCGACCCCCTGTGACAAGTCCTATTGATCGTTGTTTTGCCTGGAACGAATGCATTTTCTATTCGAAGTGGTGATTTTATCATGGAGTACGGCTTTCTTTCTCTCATCCCACCGCTGACGGCTATCATCCTGGCCCTGATCACCAAGCAGACCGTGTTCTCCCTTCTGATCGGGCTCTGGATCGGCACCACCATCGTCTGCGGCTGGAACCCGATCGTCGCCTTCCCCACAATGATCTCCAAGTTCTTCATCCCCCTCATCGCCAACGAGTGGAACGCGGGGATGCTGATGCTGATCGTATCCTGCGGCGGATTCGTCTATCTCATCAAGCGATCTGGAGGCGCCAAGGCCTTTGGAGACTTCGCGGCCAGGAAGGTCCGGACGAGAAAACAGGCCCAACTGGTGGCCTACTTCAGCGCGTTCGCCTTCATCTTCACTGAGCCCACCCTCACCCTGGGCTCCATCATGCGCCCCATCACCGAACGTCTGCGCGTGTCCCGCGTGAAGTTGGCCTATATCTGCGACGTCATGGGCTGTCCCTTCGCGACCCTTTCGCCGATCACCAGCTACAGCACCTATGCCATTGGGCTGATCGCGACCCAGTTCACCGCCCTCGGAATCTCCGACAATCCCTGGAGCGTCTACCTCAGAGCGCTTCCCTTCAACTTCTACGCACTCTTCGGGATGCTCGCCCTGCTGGCCGTCATCGTGCTGAACCTGGACATCGGCCCCATGTATCGGGCCGAGCGGCGTGCCATCGAGACGGGCGAGTTGATCGGCCCCAACGACAGCCCCATGGGCAAGTACGATCTGGACGAGTCCAGGCTCTTCGCCAACGTGAACCTGGGAATCGCCAACTTCCTGGTTCCGCTGGGCGTGCTGTTCGCCACACTGATTGCCATGATCTTGTGGACCGGCGACGTACAGCTCAACGGGATCGGCGGGGCCTTTATGAACTCTAACATCGCGTTGTCCATCTCCACGTCCTTTCTGACGGCGTCGATCGCCGCGGGGGTCGTGGGCATGCGCTCCGGGGTGTTTCAGTTCAAGGACATCGTGCCGGAGTGGTGCCACGGCGTGGCGCTCAATTCGGATATCCCAATCATCCTGGTCCTGGCCTGGTCCATAGGGTCGCTCACCGGGGTGATGGACCTCAAGGGATACCTGATCGGCCTGGTCGAGAGCTTCGACGTCCCTGCCGGCCTGATGCCCGCTTTCCTCTTCGTCGTGGGGGCCTTCGTGGGGTTCTCCACGGGAAGCTCCTGGGGCGTCTGGGCCATCATCATCCCCATCTCCCTGCCGATTGCGCATCATTTCGGCGTGTCGATGGAGCTGATGATCGGCGCTTCCCTGAGCGGCGGGGTCTTCGGCGACCACTGCTCACCCATCTCCGACACCACGATCCTGGCCTCGACCGCGGCCGGATCGGACCATGTGGAGCATGTCCGGACCCAGCTCCCCTACAGCCTGACGGTGGGGGCCGCCTCCATCGTCGGTTTCGTCGTGGGAGGGCTTCACTCTCCAATGCTGGGCCTGTCGGCCACCGCCATCCTGGTTCTGTTGGCGCTGACCGTCCTCAACCGGGTTGCCAGATGGCAGGAGTCCAGGCTCGGGGCAAACGCTCGATCGTGATTTCAAGGAAGCGCTGATCAACTTAAAAACTTCTCAAAAGCAATCAAGGAGCACCAAACGAAGGGAATCCTTCAGCTCTGCCGGAGATCCCCGTTCAGCGGCTTCCCCGGAGGGCTCGGCGTTTTCTGAAAACTTCGGCCCGGAAATGTTCCGAGTCGATCAAGGCAGGTAGAGAACCATGAGTACGAGACAATTTTCCTGTACGGTCGTCAATGGCCTCACCGCGGTCCCCTCGGGGCTCGTCGAGGCCGACATCGGCATCGCGGACGGCAAAATTGCGGCTATGGCCGCCAGAGGGACGCTCGACGCGGGAGAGCGCGTCATCGACGCGGCCGGGATGCTGGTCCTGCCCGCCGTGGTC
>NZ_DBHLDX010000095.1:0-5150 GCF_057312375.1 Fretibacterium sp. | reverse complement strand
GGCGCTGTTTATCTCGCTGCTATTGTAGTATGGCTTAATTGATGACACGCCCTAGTTTACTTCCAGTTTTCAAAAATGGTCGAATCTATTTTTCTATGAATGCCATGCTCTGATAGAAATTGTAGAACATCTGAAACACTACTCTCGGAAAGTGTCTCGGTTTTCGCACCCCTTAAGAGGCTTTTTTCAATTTGCTATTACACAACCCAACGCGCTTTGCGCGGTCTGATGAAGTTTCAGGCAGGGAAACCAGGCAGCGTCCTCAACGGCTTAACCGGTATTTCCTTAACGGGCTTTTGGCCGGCGTTCTCCAAGCTGGAAGAAGACCAGGCCGGCGATGACGGCTGCAATGCCCGCCCACTGCAGGGGGTCCAGTTGCTCCTTGTGGAACAGCATCCCCCCCAGCAGCCCCGTGACGGGCACGAGGAGCGAGAAGGGGGCGACCCTTCCGGCGGAGTACGTGGCGATCATCTGGTTCCATGCGTAGTACGCGAAGAACGTGGACAGGACGACGAGGTAGAAGACGGAGAGGACGGCGGCAGGGTCAATCTGTGTCAGCGACCGCAGGATGGCATCCGGCCCCTCGTTGACGAGGGAGAGGACGAGCATGGGGATAGGGACGAAGATCGCGGACCAGACGATCATCTCCATGATGCCCAAGGGCCTTCCGTTCCGAAGGCTCTCCTCGGACGCCCTCTTGATGATGAGGTTGGAACAGCTCCAGCAGAGCGCGGACAGGAGGTTCGTCAAAAAGGCTGTCTTTGGGACCGCTGTCGCGCCGGAGGGGCCGGCGATCAGCCCCAATCCGATGGCGGCCAGGCCGATGCCGGCGAGCTGCCCCCCTCCGATCCTCTCCCCCATGAACCACGCCGACAGGATCAGGGTGAAGATGGTCTGGAACTGCATGACCACCGAGGCCAGCCCCGCGGGCATACCGATCTTGAGCGAATAGAACAGGAAGGAAAACTGCCCTACCCCGCTGAGCAGCGCGTAGATCGCCATCGTCCACCACGAGACGGCGGGCTTCCTCACGAAGAAGATCAGGGGAAGGACGACGAACAGGTACCTCAAAAAGACCAAAAAGAGGGGCGGCATCGACCTCAGCCCGGCCTTGACGACCGCGAAGTTGACACCCCAGACGACGGCCGCCGCCAGGAGCAGCAGGACGTCGCGTCTTTCCATCTTGCGCGGCCCCGCCAGCGGGGTGGCACCGCAGTCAGTGCGAACCTTCCTCATCCGTTGCCTCCGATTTGAAGACGTGAAGACGGCCGGCGCGGTCAGCTAATCTCCTCGATGTGGGAGATGTACTCAAGCGACCGCAGGGCCTCGATGATCTCGCTGTGCTTTTTGTACTTCTTCAGCTCGGCGCTGTTGATGGTCAGGGAGACGGTGTAGACGCTCAAGCCCGAGTTCAGGTACGCGGGGTTGGACTCTATATCCTCAATCCGAATCCCCAGGCGCCGGACCGTCGTGACGAAGTACTGCAGGTTGCCCTTGCTCTTCAGCTCCAGGTGAATCTCGAAGTGGTTCGACTTGTCCTTCATGTACTTTTCGATGGGCGGGAACAGGGCCAAGGAGGAAAACAGGGCCAGGAACGAGAACAGGGCCACCGTGTAGAGCCCCGCGCCCAGCGCCATCCCGACCAGTCCGCAGGACCAGAGGGCCGCCGCCGTGGTCAGGCCTTTGATCTGGCTCCTCGAGCTGAACAGGATGGCGTTGACGCTGATCATCGCGGCGCCGACCACGGCCGCTGCCGACATGAAGGGGAACCGCTCCGAGGTGGATTGGCAGAGGTACAGGTCCGTCAGCATGGCCGTCGTGGAGGCCAGGGAAACGAGGATGAAGGTGCGCAGTCCGGCGGAGTGCCGTTTGCTGGACCGTTCGCAGCCGATGATCGCCGCCAGGACGACCGACATCAAGATCCTCAGCATGACGGAGCGGACGTTGAGCTCCGTCGCCGTCCAGCCTTCAAGGATTGACGTGGCCAGGCCGTTGAGTTGAGCGTTCATGATGTTCTAAAACCTCCTCGTGCGCGAGTGATGGATGTTCGCATAGCGGCGGCCCGCCTCCATCGCCGCATACTGCTTCTCCGACGCCTCCAGAAAGGCATCCTCCTCCTCGGAGAGGAGCGTCTTGGGGGGCGGAAGGTCCTTCTGTATCTTCTGTATCCTCTCGACCAACAGGTCTATAGGGGACTTCTGCCCCTCGCCCGGCGGGAGGTCCGCCTCCGGAACGATGTCCTCGATCCGCGTCTGGTAGGAGCCCGACAGGTACAGCGAGAGCTTGGCGCAGCCCGGACCGATCAACTCGTAGAGGACGCTCGAGGCCAAAATGATGGTCTGCAGTGCGCTCCCCGTTTCTCCGCCGAGCGTCCTGGCGCCGAGAGCTGCGAGGCCGATGGCGACGCCCGCTTGCGGGATCAGGGCCAGGCCGAGGTAGTCCCGGACGTTTTTCGGCTTGCGCACGAGAAGGCACCCCCAAAAGGCGCCGACGTACTTCCCCAGGATGCGGACGATGAAGTAGACGACCCCGACAAGGAGGAGCGGCACGCGGCCGACGGCGGCCGACGTGCCGAAGAGCGCGTCCAACTGGAACGACAGCCCCGACCGGACGAAGAACAGGAGGAGGAGCGGAGGGCTGAAGTAGTTCAGCTGCTTGAACAGCTTGTCGTCCTCGGTGAGGTTGATGTAGACCGTGCCCATCGACATGCAGCCCAGGAGCGGAGAAACGTCGAACAGCGTGCAGATGCCGCAGAACGAGAACAGGAGGGCGATGGAGATGATCAGTCGGTTGTCGGTGGAGTGCCTTTGAAATAGCATCCACTTCATCACGAGGCCGAAGAAGCAGCCGAGACCCAAGACCCCCGCGTTGACGACGATCGGAAGGAGGACGTTCCGGAGGTTGAACCCGCCCCTGCCGGAGATCGACGCCAGGGCGACGGAGATGGCGATGCTGTATTCGACCAATCCGACGACGTCGTCCAGCGCCACGACCTGCAGGAGCGTGTTGACGAAGTCCCCCTTTGCGCCCGTCTGCCGGATCGTCATCATGGTCGAGGCGGGGGCGGTCGCCGAGGCGAGGGCGGCCAGGACGATCGAGAAGGCGAAGTTGAGGCCGAGGACGAAATAGGCGACGACGAAGATGAAGACCGACGTGAGGCACGCCTCAAGGACCGTGATGACGACTACCTTCAGCCCGTTCTTCTTCAGCACGGACACCTTGAAGAACTCGCCCGTGCTGAACGCGATGAAGGCGAGCGCGATGTCCGGCAGGAAGTCCATGCCGTCGATGATCCGCAGGGGGACGAGGTGCAGGCAGTAGGGCCCGATCAGGATACCGGAAACGATGTAGGCGGTCACGTCGGGCAGCCTCAGGCGCTTCGTCAGGCGCGTCGCCATGAATCCGGAGAACAGCATGAGCGCTACGGACATGATGACGGCGGCGGCTGAGGACGTATTTTGAAAGGCAGAGAGATAATCCGGCAACTTTGCCCCTCCCTTCCGAGGTCCTGCGGTGACGGTTTACAATTTTTTAATTATAACTCAACCGCAGGGAGGCAGGAAGGGGGGCCCTCAAATCCGCAGCTTTGTTCGCGGCCTTTGCTTTGGCCCGGCAATCCGGGCTCCTCAAGCGGCGGAGCGCTCCGCCCGTTCCGACGGTACCGGATCGGGGAAACGCCATAGCGTCTTTTGAAGGCGCTGCCGAAGTTTCCGCTGTTGGAATAGCCGACGTCGGAGGCAATTTCAAAGACGGATTTATCCGTTTCGAGCAGCAGCGTCGCGGCCAGGCTCAGACACAGGTTCCGATGATGGGCGTAAATCGGCTCGCCGAAGATATTTTTGAAGCCCTTCTTCATCGTGGTGGAGTTGACGGACAGCTCATGGGCGAGCTCGGAGATCGACGGAGGGTTGCTGATGCGCTCCATCAGGATTCCCGGAATCGTTCTGATCCGCTCCAGATCGAAAGCGTCCCCATCATTCTCCTCGTTTCCCTGGACCGGCAATCCCCTGGCGATGATCCGCGACAGTATTTCCATCAGCTTGCCCTCGAGGAACAAGCGCTTGGCACGAGTCGGATAATCGCAATGTAGCATCTGTAGAAAAGAGCCGGCCATGGCCTGCGGCGCACGCAGCAAACGAGGTCCGCTCCCGTATCCGCCGCCCGCTCTGAGCGCCTCCGCCCACAATTCACCGCCGTCCTCTCCAAGGAGGTCCGACAATATCTTCCCGGGGCCGCCGAAGGCGATGGTCCTGCTCGGCCTTCCGCCGCGAAAGGCCATACTGCCCCTGCAGCCCGACGGCGGCAGGAGGAAGAGGTCCCCGGGCGAAACCATTCTGCCGCTGCTCTCGTCCAGGAGGTAGGAGCCGTCTGCGAGGTAGTCCAGCCCCAGGGCGCCGCCATCGAAATCGTAGGGGATGACGATGTCCGCCCTCGGCGAGATCTCGAGGACGTTCAGGCTCACGCCATGGAACAGGCTGTGGGTTTCCAGAAGGATATCCGCAAAGGGGGCCGACAGGGAAACCAATCCATCCTCCGGGCCGTCCGCCTTTGAAACGTTCACGGGCCTCCCCGTTTCATGGATTGCCTCAAAAAACTCTACGTGATCCCTGAAGGTGACGCTGCAAGACCGTTCAATCATTATGGACTTCCTCATTCAGACTTCCATTCTCGGCAAGCCATCGGACCTTTTGTTAGCCTCAACAAACTGAAGTATTATAGCATTTTACTAAAAATTTCCTCTCCCATGACGAAAATTTCCTCCCGCATAAGCGTTTGTCTGTTTGTTATGCCATACTGCGCTATAAGCCCTATAACGGGCAGAGATGCCAAATTATCCATAGGAGGTGCTTCAATTATGAAAGGCCTGAGGATGAGAAACCTGAGAAGCCGGCGCGGGGCGTTGAACATCGTCATGCTCTTCCTTCTGGGTATTGTGCTGCTGGCGAACGGAGGCTGTGGAGGGAGCGGAAGGAGCGAAAGCTCGACATCGCCCTTTGCGGGAGGTCAGGGGACGCTCGAGGCCCCCTACCAGATCGCGACGGCAGAACAACTCGCAAAGGTCAAGGACTACCGGGACAAATCCTTCATTCTGGTTTCGGACATCGACCTGTCGTCGTACGGCAACTGGGACCCGATCGGCACGTTCAACA
>NZ_DBHLDX010000094.1:0-5446 GCF_057312375.1 Fretibacterium sp. | reverse complement strand
CCTATTCAGACGTTGGGGTAAGGCTCGGGGCCTTCCATCCCCCATCGATCCTCGTCCTGTCCGGACAGTAGATGCGCAGGAACAGGTGGAACCCGCCCTGCCCCGTGGGCAGCCAGTTGGCCTTGAGGGGATCCTCGTCCTTTGGAGCCTCGGGCTGGAGCAGCAGTTCCAGCGAGCCGTCCGCGTTATAGGTGACAGGAGTGCGGTCGTTGATGCAGTAGCGGTTCAACGGGTTTGCAATCAAAAAGTCGTCGTCGCCGTAGGCCGTTACCGACCAGAACCCGCCCTCCCGAACCGGCGGCAGCGCCCCCTTCTCGAAGCGCACCTTATAGCGCGTCCCCGCCTTCAGGGCCCGTCCCGACGAGTCCTTGTTCGCGCTGGCGTATATGGCGGCCGATACCGGGTTGGCCCCCAGCCCCCGCCAGGCGACCATCGCGCGGTAGTCGTACTCCGTCCCGAACTCGGCGATCGGCGCACCGAGGTACTGCCATGGCCCCCAATGCACGAGGAACCTCTGGCTGTTTGCGATGACCCGCGCCTGGACCCTCTTGATCATCGCCCGCCACGCCGCGTCCCGATCCTGCGCATTTGCTCCCAGCACCGCGGGATCGAACCGGAGACCGGGCCCTACCCCCAGCGCACGAAGCTCCTCCAGGAGGGGCCCATCGCCGGGGAGCGGAGGATTGTCCCGCATCAGGGCATTGGCCTCGCCGAAGAATTGCTCGGGCGTCATCCTCAAAACGTAGTCCACGGGGACCGCGTCGTCGTACCGGGGATCGTGGGTCCCCTTTGGGGGGACATAGTCTCCGCCCCGGAGATAGTCGGCCAGTGGCAGCAGCCTCATCCGCTTCTGAAGGGTCCGGACGTTTTCCAGGTCGTCCCCGCCCCGGCACAGGGTGCGCCCGATGATCCAGCCGAGGTTCCCGGAGAAGCGAAAGGGCGTCATCCCCACCGGAACGATCGTTTTGTCGTCCGACCGCATCAACAGGCAAACCTGCTCTCCGGACGTGCCCTCCCTGCCCCCCGTGCCGGCAATACCCACGCTGTTCGTCCAGGCGTCCAGGAACTGCGCCGAGCAGTAGCGGTCTGCGGCCGGCTTGACGAACACCAGAGGGCCGCCCTTCAGGTCGATGAACGCTTGAGAGTAGAGCGTATCGACGTTCGGCGTGACGACGTCCTTGAAGTCCGGCCCAGCCAACCTCTGCGCGTGACGCAGCTGGTTCACGGGCACCTTTGCGGAGGTGGCCTCGACGACGTTCGTCGCCACCCTCTGGGACACGGACATCATGACCAGCGGATAGCAGTAGACGTAGGCGTCGTCGAGCGTCGCCGCGGAGCCGGACTCGTGCCTGTCGCCCCCACCGCCGCACCCCCCCAGGAGAAACAGCAGCAGGGCTATGACTGCGGCCAGGGGCAAAACGCCCCCGCCGCTCTTTCCTCTCCCTTTACTCACGAACACGATCTTTTCTCCCCTTTCGACGGACGCCGAGACCCGGGGCCCCGCGTCATTCAATGTCGACCCCCATGTCCCGGAAGATCTCCAGCACCTCGTCAAGGCTGTGATAGCCAACCTCCTGACGAACGACATCGCCGTTGTCGTCCAGAAAGAGGAGGGCGGGGAGGTAGGTCACGTTGTACTCCTTAACGAGCTCGGGATACTCGTCCACGTCCACCGCTTCCGCTGCCAGCCTGCCCTTATACCGGTCATTGATCGCATCCAAAACCTTGGACATCTGTTTGCAGGCCGGTCAACCGGCCCCGGACAGGGATACCAGAGTCGGCAAGTCCTTTCCCTCGGCATGAACGGGACAAAAAATGAAAGCCAAAAAAAGGAAAATCGACACAAGCACTGTTCTCATTACCGAACCCTTCCTTTCGTTTCTAAAGAATGTGTTCCTTTCGCTTTCAGCAGGAACGCTCCAAGGAGAGCCAAGGCCAATCCACTGACACCCGCGTCGCACCCGCCGCTGCTCTTACTGTCGCCGGGCGCGGGAGGATCCTTCGGATCGTTCGTGTCCCCGCGGGGCCAGTGGAGGCTCACGCCCTTGTCCCCGACGAGGTCGACGGCCAGGGTTCCCTCGCGCATCTTGCTCGGCGACACGATAAACGAGAGGCTGCGCTCGGTGTTCGGGAAGATCGCCGGGAT
Organism: Fretibacterium sp.; assembly: GCF_057312375.1. NCBI lineage: Bacteria > Thermotogati > Synergistota > Synergistia > Synergistales > Aminobacteriaceae > Fretibacterium > Fretibacterium sp. The sequence goes on along the minus strand of NZ_DBHLDX010000094.1, from coordinate 3,300 downwards.
GGTCCGCGTCGCAACGCGGCTCCGGCTGCCGTCGTTTTTGATCCGGCTCACCGTCATGTTCAGGTTCGTCAGCGTCTCGGAGCCGCTGTACCGAATGGTGGCGTGGGCGCGGAAGTCCTCGGTCTGTTTCAGGAGCTCCGCGCGGAACTCCTGAAGCGTCAGCTGCGTGCGCGTGTCGTCCGACCGGATGGGCTTGAAGGTCATGCTGAAGTCCCCCTCCGTCGCGACTGCACGAACCACCTGGCCGGACACGACCGCCAGGCCCGCGGCAGCCTTCGGCTCCTCGGCCAGCACGGCGATCGGATAGCGGCCGACGTTGTTGCCGCCCGGCTCCCCCGGATAGCTCCATTCCTCGTGAAGCTCGTCGAGCTTGTTGTCCGGGTCCACGGCGAAGTAGAGGTCGTAGTTGCCGGGGGCGAGGTCGTTCGGAACGGTCCACGTGAACGAGGCGGTCGCCTTGTTGACCTCCGCGCCCTGCGTCCAGCCTCCAAGCCGAACGATCTGCCGGTCCAGCGTCCGCAGGTCCGCGTCCCCGCCCTGAGCGCGAAGGCGCATCTCGACCTCGACGCCGCCGGCGTCCTTGAAGCTGGCGTTGTAGAGCGGGAGCCGAACCTCGTACTGTCCGCCGCGGACGAGGGCCGACGTCGCCCACTTCTTGAGGACGACGTCCCAGAACCCGATTCCGCGCACCTGCGTCGCCGAGAGCCTGTCCTCGTTGGCGGACCAGACCACCCGAGTCGTTCCGCTCTCGGACAACTGGACGCGGCGGTTGTAGCGCGCCGGCAGGACGAGCGCGGGGTCGGGCTTGTCCGCGTAGAGGCTGCCCGGCGTGTTCCGCCAGACCAGCGCGTTGCTGTCGGCCAGGTCCACCCCGAAGGCCACCTTCATCACGCCGGCGGCGTCGGCGTAGAGCTGGGTCTCGATGAGGTGCTTGACGTAACTGGAGTTGAACGGGAGCTGCGCGTTGTTGAGGGTCACGGTGAACTTCTCGGACTCCTGATACGTCTTGGTGAAGGTCTCGGTGTTCGTCAGCTCGTTGGAATAGCCGACCGTGCTCGTGACCCCGACGCTGAAGACTTTCGGCGCGCCGAGCGAGACGTTGAGCGAGCCGTTCGCCGCCTTCTTCGACTTGGTGGTGAGACCGGACACGTCGGTCGTCACCTGAGAGACCGCGAGGTCCAGCACCGTCTTGCCGCCGACGGTCGAGTTCAGCCTGTTCGACAGCACCTGCTGCAGTTCACCGTAATACGGGGTGTTCTCGACCTTCGTCGGATACGAGAAGAGGTTGCCCTCCTCGTGGATGGGGTTGTAGTCGTCGAACTGCGAGCTCTGGCCGGCGTCGCCCTGGACGATCGTCGGCGCGTCGCAGAGCGAGAAGGTCATGAACCGATCCCCGTTGAGCTTCTCCCCCTCCTCGAGCGGCGCGTCCGGAGCCTGAGGCGCGGGGCCGAGGACCGGGTAGCGCCACACGTGCCGGTCGGTCTTGTACAGGACGACGTTGTCCGATCCGTCCGTGACGCTGGTGATGGTCGTCGCGACCGTCGCCTGGGAGCTGTTGGCCGCGTTCTCGACCCTTGCCGACGTGTCCTTGTAGCCGCCCGAGGCGTTGGCTCCGATCAGCTTGTACCGCCCTCCGACGGACGCATTGACCCCCCACTCCAGCGCGCTGGTCGCGCTGAACGACGTGTCGGCCTTGCTGCTCTCGGTCTGGCTCTTCGAGTACGCGACGGACGAGCCCATCCAGGACAGGTTCATCACGGACTTCTTCTCCGGCCGGACGCCGTTGACCTCGAACGGGGCCTGGATGTAGTCCACGTGGTAGGGGGGCGTCTGAATCTCCGCGGCGTAGCTGCGCTCGCCCTCAAAGACCAGGTGCGTCGGTTCGCCCAGGGCCATGGACTCGCCGTAGAAGTCGCCGGGCAGGAGCACCGCGGCGCGCCCCGCGCCGCCTTGCGCGTGAAGAACGGGCGAGGAAAGGCCCGTGAGGCTGCCGCCCGAGATCTCGGGCGACAGGTACCACACCCTGTCGCCGGTGAAGTAATCGCTCGACCGTTTGTCCGTATCGTCGCCCTGAGAGAGCGAGAAGAACACCTTTCGGAGCGGGGCCCCCCGCTCGGACGTTCCTCCCAGGGGCACGAGCGCGAGCGACGCGCTGCGGAGCAGGCAGCTGCACTCCGCCCTGTCCACGCCGCCGACCCCGCCATATCCGGCGAGGGTCTGTCCCGTTTTGCGCCAGAATCTCCGCGCGGGCTTCAGAGCGCCGTCCGTTCCCCACACCGAGACCTGGAGCTCTCCGCCGCTGCCCCCATACTTCGCGGACAGGAAGACGATCTCGTCCTTCCCGTCGCCGTCCAGGTCGCCGGCAGAAGCGATCATCCCGTAGTGCGGGACGTACACCAGCGTCCACGACGTGCCGCCCACCCGCTGAGCCTTATCGTTCAGCCGCGTCTCGGAACCACTGAACCCGGAGCCGTTCCACCCGTACGTCCGAACGGTCGGGTAGGCGTCGTCGCCGTCTTTGTCGGCGTAGACCGCCGCAAGCTCCGTCTTCCCGTCGCCGTTGAAGTCCCCGGCCACCACGTCGCAGCCGTCGACCTTCTCGCCCTTGCCGTCCCGGCTGCCGAGGCCGGTCTCGTATATCGGGGACGCCTCGACGACCCCCGACGCGCGATAGACCTGAAGAAAATAGTTGTTGTCCCTGCCGGTGCGGATGAGGGCGAACTCGTTGGCCTTGCCGTCGTGATCGAGGTCTCCCGCCGCCACGCGAACCGACGGGTAATGGGCGTTCATCGCCCCGAGCTGCCGGGTCTCGACGCGCTTCCCCACGGGGTCGACGAAGGCCAGCCAGGCGGTGTAGGTCTGCTCGTACCCGGGGCGTTTCTTCCCCGACGGGTCCCCGCCCGCCGTGTAGTACGCGACGACGAAGGCCTCGGAGCCGCTCTCGCCGTCGGGGAAGAGCCCGACAGCCGAGTCCGTGACGTAGGGGTACCCGGACGCCTCGATCGTCGTGCTCCAGCCTTTCGCCGCGGCGAGCCCGTCCTTCTCGTCCGGCTTCACCTGCGCGAAGCGGAGGGTGACGCCCTTTTCGTTGGAGGACGGATACATCACGACGAGGGAGCCGTCCGCGGCCCGTTTTTTGCCGACGACCGGGTGAAGGCCGGTGTTGGTGTACCCGCCGTCGTCCCCGAGATCGACCTGAGCTTTCTCGGACGGACTTCCCTTGTCGTCGCCCCGGGTGGGATAAAACCGGAACTTGCCGTCGTTCGCCTTCATGAACTTCAAGAACGATTCCTTCACGAT
>NZ_DBHLDX010000093.1:0-5567 GCF_057312375.1 Fretibacterium sp. | reverse complement strand
CGAAAGAGCGGTCTGCCCCGCGAGGAACTGTTCGTGACGACGAAACTCTGGGTGCAGGACGCGAGTTACGGGGGCGCGAAGTTGGCCCTTCAATCCTCCTTGAGGAAACTGGGTCTCGACCATGTGGACCTCTATCTCGTCCATCAGCCGATGGGGGATTACTACGGCGCGTACCGCGCGATGGAGGAGATGTGCCGACAGGGGATGACGCGGGCCATCGGGGTGGCGAACTTCTATCCTGCCGTCCTCGCGGACTTCTGCGAGACGACCGATACGATCCCGGCGGTGAATCAGGTGGAGCTGCACCCGTTTTTTGCGCAGGAGGCAGCGCTTGAAAATATGAGGGCGTATGGGGTGTATCCCCAGGCGTGGGGTCCCCTGGCGGAGGGGAAGCACGGCATCTTTACCCATTCGGTGCTTTCCGGGATCGGGGAGCGATACGGCAAGTCGTCCGCGCAGGTGGCGCTGCGCTGGAACGTTCAGCGCGGAGTCTCCGTCATCCCGAAGTCCGTCCGCAGGGAGCGCATGAAAGAGAACTTTGACATCTGGGATTTTGCCCTGACGGATGATGAGATGGCGGCGATCGCGAAGATGGACCTGGGCCGCAGCGAGATCGTGGATCACGGCGACCCCGCTTTTGTAAGGATGCTTCACGGGATGAAAATTCACGAGTAAGGCGGGCTGCGTCGGACTCGCCGGTGAAAACAGCGAACGCATCGGAGGGACGAACCATGAACCGATTTGTCTTCGAGAATTCCACAAAGGCCTATTTTGGAGAGGGGTGCGTGAAGGAACACCTGCCCCGTCTGCTTGAAAAGTACAAGGGCAAGGTGATGCTGGCTTACGGCGGCGGCTCCTCGCCAAAACGGAGAGACAGGTGGTCTCGTCGAGGAAAAGTATTAGGGAGGAGTGCGGATATGAGGAAAGTTTTTGTGGCGTTGGCCTTGGCAGCAGGATTGATAGGGGGCGCTGTGGCCCAGGCGGCTGTGCCCAGAGATGCAGCCGGCACGTCGATGGCCGGGCCCGGCGTCGTGGTGGTGCGGACCGAAGCGGGCGAGGTGCAGGGGTACGTGCGAAACGGCGTCTACACCTACCACGGGGTTCCCTACGCGGAAGCGAAGGAGCGGTTCGTTCCGGCGGAGAAGGTCACGCCGTGGGAGGGCGTCAGGCTGGCCTTCAATTACGGACCGATCGCCCCTCAGGTATGGCTGGGCGGAATGGGAAGTGGCTGGGACAACCCGCCGCGAAGTTTCAGGCAGGACAACAATTGCCAGAACCTCAACGTCTGGACGCCCGGTATCGGCGATGATGGGAAGCGACCGGTTATGGTCTGGCTGCACGGAGGCGGCTTCTCCACGGGGGCCTCGGCGATCGAGGAGGTCTACGACGGTGCAAACCTTGCCCGTAGGGGCGATGTGGTCGTCGTCTCGGTAAACCATAGGTTGAACATCGTCGGGCACCTCGACCTCTCGCGTTTTGGCGAAAAATATAAGCGCTCGGCCAACGTCGGCGTCATGGACCTGGTAGATGCGCTCCGCTGGATTCGTGACAACATCGCACCGTTCGGCGGAGATCCCGAAAACGTCACGCTATTCGGCGAGTCGGGCGGCGGAGCCAAGGTGCTGGCGCTCATGACGGCGCCGGAGGCGAAGGGCCTGTTCAAGCGCGGCATCGTGGAGAGCGGCGCGACGGAACGGATGGGCGTGACCTTCACCTCGCGTGAGGTCAGCGAGAGGATCACGGATCACGTCCTTGAGGAGCTGGGGATGGGCTCGGGGGACGTTGAAGCGCTGCAGACCATGCCCTACGAGGAGCTGGTGAAGGCGTCGGAGAGGGCGCTTGCGCGGACCGCTGAAGAGATGAAGCTGCCGGCGCCTCTGGGCGGTGGATACGGCCTTTACTGGGAACCCGTCGTTGACGGCGATTTTCTGCCGACGAGTCCTGTGACGAAGGATGGTTTTGCAGCGGCGGGGAAGGACGTGGCTCTCCTGATCGGCTCGAACCTCACGGAGTGGACGGCGGTTGACCAGCTCCGCGATATGGGGCGGGCACAGTTCGACAACCAGAACACGTGGAGCCCGGAGGAGACAGCCAGGCGGCTCAAGGCGGCTTACGGCGACAAGGCGGAGGAGGTCGTCAAGGCGTTCCTTGAGGCCTATCCGAACAAAAAGAGGGCTGACGCCGTGCACGTCGACTCGCGGACCATCCGCCTTCCGATGCTCAAGATCATGTCTCACAAGGCTGACCAGCGCGGCGCTCCCGTGTACGCCTACGTCTTCAGTTGGGAGTCGCCGGTGATGAACGGTGCTCTGACCTCCTACCACACGGCGGAGATCCCCTTCGTCTTCCACAACATCGACCGTGCCGACACCATCACGGGCAACGGGCCGGACGCCAGGCTGCTGGCAGATCGCATGAGCGACGCATGGATCAACTTTGCCCGCAGCGGAAAACCAGCGGCGGAAGGCATACCGGATTGGAAGCCCTATACCCGTGAAAGTGGTGTCACGATGATCTTCGATAACGAGGTCCGATCGGCGTCCCACCACGACAGAGAACTCATGCGACTCCTTGCTCCGGATTACGAGTATTGAGACTGGAAAACGGCAGGGGATCCTAATGGTAAGGATAACTTTAGACTTGTAGGCAAAAGGTGATGTGCCTCGCTTTACCGCATATAAAGCGGGGATTTTCAAAAAAAGAAACGAGGGATTGTTTATGGAGTTTCGCGACAGGCAATACGAAGTTTTCAACATGTTCGACAAGCAATGGGCGCTGGCGACGGCGGGCACCCTGGAGGATTTTGACGGGTGCACCATCGGCTGGGGCAGCCTTGGCAGCCTCTGGGGATCGAGGAGCGACGGGCGGCTGATCGTGACGATTTACGTCAACCCTCTACGATACACCAGCGAGTACCTGTTGAAAAACGACTGTTTCACCGTTTCTTTCTTTGAAGAAAACTATCGCAAGGATTTGTTGACGCTCGGAACGAAATCGAAACGGGATTGCGATAAATTTGCGATGACCTCGCTGACGCCGGAGAGACATGGGCAGGGCGTCGTCTTCAGTGAGGCGAACCTGACCTTCGTCTGCCGAAAGCTGTACTGGGAGCAGTTCAATCCAGATCATCTCGACTCGGAGGTCATGCGCGAGATCTACTCGAATCGCCCGCCTCATTATCAGTTCATCGGCGAGATCATGGAGGTCCTTGACAAGCGGTGAGGGGCGGAAAAGGGCTTTGGAAATGTTCGCTGACTGGCCTGATGGAACGGTGGAGGCCGAGCGTGGAGGCCGCCTCTCGTTCCGTCAGGCCCTGAGAAAAATGAACCGAAACGGTGGCTTTTGCTGCCGCTTCTGCTGGTAGCTCTGCCGGGGTGCAGAAGGGGTGCTCATGCCGCTGTTCGTGATGGGGCTTTGCCGTATGGCATGAATCTTCTCGTCACCCTGAATCGCGATCATTCTCTCGGCGCACGCTTGGGGTTTCTGGGGAACCAGCCCTTTTTGACGCGCTTTGTCTGCCGCTTGAGCTCGTGGATGCTCCACAGCGAGGTAAAGCCCGCGACCCCCAGGATGGCGGAAAGCGTGGGGTCCTCAGCAAACAGGGATGCGGTGCAGAAAACGAAGCCTCCTGCGAGGAAGACCGGCCAGATCCTGTCGGAAAAGTAGTATTCGCACTTGATGACGATGGGGTGAAAGAGGCCGATGAGGAGAAAAGAAGCCAACCCGATGAGGATGCCAGACCCGTTGAGCATGATCGTTTTTCCTTCTGACGTACCTTTATGGTCTCTTGCTTGTCTGCCGTATGTCGTAGCGCAGCATCTTGGCCCCTTTAGCCATACTGGGGATGAGGTTCAGCAGGACGGCCCAGCCCCAGCGGCGCAGCTCCTGGTTGATGTAGTACTCGACCTCGACGAACTTCAGCCCAGGGTCCCAGGCCTCGATGTCCCTGAGGCCGTCGAGGCCCCACGTGAAGCGCACGTCGTCCCCGTACTCCCGGATCGAGTCGTGCATCTTGGAGTGGCGGACCATCCAGGTCGAGACCGCGTCGAAGTGTAGCTCTGCGCCGGGGAAGCGCCTGGCCAGATTTTGAAAGAGGCCCTTGATGTCCGCCTCGTTCAGGTACATCAGCACGCCCTCCATGATGAAGGCAAAGCGGTGCTCCGGGTAGCGCTCCAGCAGCTCGTCCATCCAGTCGGTTTCAAACATCGAGGTGCCGATCTGGGGGTTGCGCTCCGAAGGGGGCAGGAAACGCTTCCGAACCTCCATGACGTCCGGCAGGTCCAGGTCCACCTGAACGCCCTTGCCCGCGTCCGTCCGCAGGAAGCGGTCATCCAGCCCGCAGGCCAGATGAACGACCACCGGTCTCTCCCAATCCGCAAGGATTCGCCGTGTTTCGCGGTCGAACCGGCGCGTGCGGATGATCGTTCCTATCTGTGACATCTTCTTATTTTGGAAGCGGGACATGTCCACGTCGAGCTTCTCCAGAATCTCGACCGCCTTGGGGTCCTCGATAAGACGGTCGGGGCGCTGCGTTTCCTGCGCCTTGAAGTAGAGGGTCAAAAGCGCCGTTTCCGAGACGGGCATCTTGAAGCCAAGTCCTTCAGGCGCTTCCTTAGTTCCGTTCATCGTCCGAACGATCTCCTTTCCGGAAACTTCAACAAAATTAATCATAAAACCAAGTTAAACGTCATGTAATAAAGTGTAGCCTCAATTAACGAAAAGTCAATCCGGAAGCGTGTCGTGTGTCGTTGCTCAGTGGTAATGTCATCCTATAAGGGGTCAGAGAAAATGTCACCGCCCGCGGCAGGCAGGTTTTGGGTAATACTTGGATATGGTGTGGCGATCCTCCCGATTGCTTAAGGGACTCCGTCGAAAGGGGGCATGGTTGGCTGTGCTCCTTCTACGGTTTTTTCTACGTCTAACGTGTAGCTATGGTGGGAATCCGACAGCGTTCGACAGCACAAGGATAAAAGAAAACCCCGCCTTATGGCGGGGTTTATGGAATAAGCCGGTGTCCTCCGGCGTTATGCTTGGTGGGCGATAGAAGAATCGAACTTCTGACCTCTTCCGTGTCAAGGAAGCGTTCTACCTCTGAACTAATCGCCCCAACGGTGAACCATTATATCAGGCTCCCGCTTTTTGTCAAACCAATGAGCCATTCCCGTGCGTTTATGATGATCCTGTCGTCCCTCATACGGGCAGGGCCGAAGTGAAGTTACGCGAAGGCCGCCGCCGCCCTGGCCAGCTCGTCCCGAATCGCGATGTGCTGTGGACAGACCTGCTCGCAGCGACCGCACCGGATGCACTCCGACGCCGCCTTCCTGCCGTGCCCGCCGACCAGCCACGACTCCTGGTGCTTGGCGGCAGCCAGGTCACTGTAGAGCGTCAGAGCGTTCATCGCCGTGAACGTGCCGGAGATTCCCACCTCCACTGGGCAGACCTTGGCGCAATAGTTGCAGGTCGTGCAGGGGATCAGAGGGATGCGGGCAAGCTCCTTCCTGGCCTCCTCCAACGTTCGCCTCTCCGCGTCGGACAGCCCCGTGAAGCCCTTCATGAAGGACAGGTTG
>NZ_DBHLDX010000092.1:0-5852 GCF_057312375.1 Fretibacterium sp. | reverse complement strand
AACGTCCTCGCCAACGGCGCGTTCCAGCTGACCTACTGGGATCAGGGCGGCTCCCTCTCCACCGTGGAGCGCAACCCCTACTACTACGCCAGGGATGAGGTCAAGGTGGACGGCGTCTCCTTCGTGGTGATCAAGGACGCGCAGAGCGCCCTCCTGGCCTACCAGAACGGAGACGTCGACAAGATCGCGCTCACCGGCGAGCTGGTGGAGCAGTTCAAGGACGACCCCGAATGCCGCATCATCGACGGCAGCTTTTTGTGGTACGTGCTGTGCAACCACAAGAACAAGTTCCTCGCCAACCCGGACTTCCGCCTGGCCCTGGCCATGGGCTTCGACAAGCAGGAGCTGTCAGCGGCGTGCTGAAGGACGGCTCCCATCCGGCCGACTACTTCGTCCCCTCCATGCTCGCCACCGGCCCGGACGGCAAGGACTTCCGCGACGGAACGCCGACCTACCTGCACTACGACAAGGACAAGGCTCTGGAGCACTGGAACGCCGCGAAGAAGGCCCTGGGCTTCGAGAGCGTGGCGCTGTCGCTCCTCGTCGAGGACACGGAGTCCGCCATCGGCGTGGCGACGTACCTTCAGGACGCGCTCCAGAAGAACCTGCCCGGCCTTACGATCAACCTCGAGAGCATGGCCAAGAAGGCGCGCCTGCAGAGGGAGCGGGACCGGGAGTACGAGCTGTCCCTCACCCGCTGGGGCCCCGATTATGCGGACCCGATGACCTATCTGGACCAGTTCGTGAGCAACAAGACGAAGATCGGCTGGACCAACGCGCGCTACGACGAGATGATCAAGGAGGCCAGTTCGGGCAAGACCGCCCTCGACCCGGCGGCACGCTGGCAGCTCCTGAAGGACATCGAGGCCGAGCTCCTGAAGGAGGCGGCGATCCTCCCCGTGTACCAGAAGAACAGCGCCCTGTTGCAGAAGGCCTACCTCACGGGCATCGAGGAGCACGCCAGCATCGGCAACCTCTTCAAGCACGCGACGAAGGCCGTCAATCCATAGGGCAATAAGGCCTCCACTGCCAAAAGGGAGGAAGGCCGTCGGACGCCGTCCGCCGGCCTTCCTCATTCCGAGGGGTGCGATCATGAAAACATACATTGTCAAACGGGTGTTGACCGCAGCGGCCACGCTCTTCGCCATCGTGCTGGCGCTCTTTCTCATGCTGGAGCTGATGCCGGGCTCGCCCTTCAACGACGAAAAGCTGAGTCCGGAACAGGTGGCGGTCCTCAAGGAAAAGTACGGGTTGGACGGCCCGGTGCTGATTCGCTTCGCCCGATACGTCGGGCGGATGATGACCGGCGACTTGGGCGTTTCCTACAACATTCAGAAGAACGTCCCGGTGACCGAGATGATCCGGGCGCGCCTGCCCATCTCCATCCGCATCGGCCTTCAGGCCGTGTGCGTGGGGGCCGTCCTTGGCCTGCTGCTGGGGGTGCTGGCCGCGCTGCGCCACAACTCCATCGCGGACACGTTCAGCACCGTCATCTCCGTGCTGGGCGTAAGCGTCCCCTCTTTCGTGTTCGCCTTCGTCCTGCTCTACTACCTTGGCTTCAAGGCGGGTTGGTTCCCCATCCTGTACAAGGTCAACCGCCCCGTCGCCTCCACCATCCTGCCCACGTTGGCCCTCAGCATGTTCACCCTGGCCCAGATAGCCCGCTTCGCCCGCTCGGAGATGCTGGAGGCGTTGGGGAGCGAATACATGCTCTTCGCCCGGAGCAAGGGGCTCTCGCCGTTCCGCACGAACTTCGTCCACGCCCTGCGAAACGTCCTCATCCCCATCATCACGGTGCTCGCGCCCCTCGTCGTCAACCTCATGACGGGCAGCATGGTGGTGGAGAAGATATTCTCCATTCCGGGCGTCGGCAGCCTGCTGGTGACGGCGATACAGTCCAACGACTACAACGTCGTCATCAGCCTGACCTTCGTCTACTGCGTGCTGTACATCGGGCTGATGCTGGCGGTGGACCTGCTCTACGGCGTCATCGACCCCAGGATCCGGCTTGCGGGAGGGAAGCGCCATGACTGAACCCATCATCGAACCAGGACACGAGTTTGAGCGCATCGACGTTACCGACGCCGCCCACACCGACAAGGACTGCGCCAGCCAGCCGTTCTGGAGGGACGTCCTGTCCCGCTTCGCCAGGAACCGCGGCGCGGTCTTCGGGGCCGTGACGATCCTGGTCATCGTCGTCCTCGCCGCGTTCGGCCCCGGCATGAACGAACACGCCTACGACGACGTCAACATCCTCCACCAGAACCTGGCTCCACGCATCCCCGTCATCGAGAGGCTGGGCATCTTCGACGGAGGCGAGAGGCGCGTCAACCGATACCGACAAAAAGGACTGGACGACGTCTACTACTGGTTCGGAACGGACACCTTCGGCCGCGATCAGTGGACGCGAACCTGGATGGGGACGCGCATCTCCCTCTACATCGCCTTCGTCGCGGTGCTCATCGACATGCTGATCGGCATGAGCTACGGGCTCACCTCCGGTTACTTCGGCGGAGCGACGGACATGATCATGCAGCGCGTCCTCGAGGTCGTCAACGGCATCCCCACGCTCATCATCGTGACGCTCCTGATGCTCGTCATGCCGCCCGGCCTGAACTCCATCATCCTGGCCCTGCTCATCACGGGATGGGTCGGCATGAGCCGCGTCGCGCGGGCGCAGATGCTCAAGCTCCGGGAGCAGGAGTTCGTCCTCGCGTCCCGCACGCTGGGGGCGGGGCACTTCACCATCATCTTTCAGGACGTCCTGCCCAACATCTTCGGACAGCTCGTCACCATGTCCATGTTCTCCATCCCCAACGCCATCTTCTCCGAGGCGTTTCTGTCCTTCGTGGGGCTTGGGGTCCCCGCGCCCATGGCATCGCTGGGCTCCTTGATCAACGACGGCTACAAGTCCTTTCTGATGCACCCCTACATGCTGGTGTTCCCGGCCATGGTGCTGGCGCTCCTGATGTTGAGCTTCAACCTGCTGGCCGACGGCCTGCGCGACGCCTTCGACCCGAGGATGCAGGAGGTGTGATCATGGAGAATCGAGAACGCCCTTCGATGCTCCGCATCCGCGGCCTGCACATCAGCTTCCGCACGACGGCGGGGCGTGTGAACGCGATCCGCGGCGTGGACCTCGACCTGCGCCGCGGGGAAACGCTGGCCATCGTCGGGGAGTCCGGTTCGGGGAAGTCGGTCACTATGAAGGCCGTCATGGGCATCCTGAGCAGCAACGGCAAGCTGGAGAGCGGGACGATCGACTTCGCGCCTCCCGACGGGGGCGTCTGGCACATCATGGACATGTCCCAGTCCGAAATCCGCCGAGAGCTGGCGGGAAAGCGGATCGCCATGGTCTTTCAGGACCCCATGACGTCGCTCGACCCGACGATGTCCATCGGAGCGCAGCTCACGGAGGGGATGCGCCACCACTTCGGCACGCCGCGGCGCGAGGCGGAGGAAAGGGCGACGGCGCTGCTGCGCCGGGTGGGGATCACGGAGGCGGAGGCCTACATGAAGAGCTACCCGCACCAGCTCTCCGGCGGGATGAGACAGAGGGTCGTCATCGCCATCGCCCTCTCCTGCAGCCCGGACGTCCTCATCTGCGACGAGCCGACGACGGCCCTGGACGTCACGATCCAGGCGAAGATCCTGGAGATGATCCAGGACGTCCAGCGCGAGCGGGGCCTATCCGTGATCTACATCACCCACGACCTGGGCGTCGTCGCCAAGATCGCGGACTGCGTCAACGTGATGTACGCCGGAAAGATCGTTGAGAGCGGGACCGTGAACGACATCTTCTACGACCCGCGCCACCCCTACACCTGGGGCCTGCTCTCCTCCATTCCGGACCCCGATAGCCGGGACCGGAAGCTGTTCGCCATCCCCGGCTCCCCTCCCAACCTGCTCCACCCCGTTCGAGGCGACGCCTTTGCCCCGCGCAACCCCTACGCCCTCGGCATGGACTTCCTGGAGGAGCCGCCGGTATTCCGGGTCAGCTCCACCCACAGCGCCGCAACATGGCTCCTGGACCCGCGGGCCCCCAGGGTGGAGATGCCAGAGGAACTGCGCCGCCGCATCGAGGCCATGCAGCGGGGAAACGAGGCGGAGGTGAGGGCATGAGCGCGCTCCTAGAGGTAGAAGACCTGCGGCAGCATTTCAAAGTGTCGCGGAATTTCGTCGTGCGGGCGGTGGACGGCGTGAGCTTCCACATCGACCGGGGAGAAACCTTCGGCCTGGTGGGCGAGTCGGGATCGGGCAAGTCCACCATCGGGAGGACGATCATCCGCCTCTACGCGCCGACCTCAGGGCGCATCGTCATGGATGGAACGGACATCTCGGGGCGCCTCTCCGCGGCAGCGCTCAGACACCTGCGCACGCAGGTACAGATGATCTTTCAGGACCCCATGGCGTGTCTGAACCCACGCAAAAAGGTCATCGACATCGTGGCCGAGGGGCTGGACATCCACCACCTCTACGGCAGTTCAAAGGAACGTCGGGAGAAGGTGTACGGTGCCCTGGAAACGGTGGGATTGTCCGCTGAGCACGCCAATCGCTACCCCCACCAATTTTCGGGCGGCCAACGCCAGCGCATCGGCATCGCCCGCGCGTTGGTGATGGAGCCCTCCCTCATCATCGCCGACGAGCCCATCACAGCCCTCGACGTATCGATCCAGGCCCAGGTGGTGAACCTGCTGAAGGAAGTGCAGCAACGAACCGGCGTTTCCTACCTCTTTATCGCACACGACCTGTCCATGGTGAAGTACATCTCGAACCGGATCGGGGTGATGCATCAGGGGCGCCTCCTGGAAACGGGGACTCCGGCGGAGATATTCGATCGCCCCATCCACCCCTACACGCGCTCGCTCCTGTCGGCGATCCCTCTGCCGAACCCCGTCAAGGAGAAGAAGCGTCGCGCCATGGACTACGACCGCAGAGCTGCGGGAATCGAGTACGCGCAGGGCACGCTCCATGACGCCAGCGGCGCGCACCGCGTACTGGCCACCGACGCAGAATTCGAGCGCTGGTGCGCCCTTTCCCCCGACGCCACATCGTGACCTCACCTCGCGGCGACTGAGAGGATGACGAACGGGGGGCTCCATTGCCCCCCGCACCCTCAATCCTCCTCAGCTTTTTGGTCCCTGACTTGAGGACCACTACACCACGTTGCCCACCTCCTGACCGTGTGAAGAAAATCTCCTTTCATATGGTTTCATCGTGGACTGATACGGGATATCATGAAAAACAAAAGTGGAGGTAAGTAAAAACCCCCTCGCTGAGGGGGTTTTTCTATTCTCCAAATCCCTTTTGAAACTCGGGGAATTTTCGCTTCTGATGCCCCTGAAGAGACTAGGGGAGGTAGGTGGTACAGAATACCGATGAACCCGTTGGGTGTCTGGTAGCCGACGGGCCGATCGTACAGGCTATTTATTGAACAGATCGGAATGCGTGCCGGTACGCACCAAAACCAAGGTCAACGTATCCCGTTCAACCTGATAAATCAGGAGCCAGTCGGATGTTATATGACATTCCCTGAAACCTGACCAATCGCCTTTTAAAGGATGATCCCGCAAAAACTCGGGGAGAGCGGTGTTCTGTGCCAGCAACCTGACGACACGATCAAAGGCGGATAAGTCATAGCCTCGTTTTAACAGCAATCTCAGGTCTTTTTGTATTCTTGACGAAAATCGGAGCTTAAGCATTTGAGCCCAGCAGATCCTTCATCATTTCATCGACGTTGTCATAGGTTCTGCTGAGGTTGCGCCCCTCGAGAACGTCTTGCATAGCTGCAACGGTCTCTTCATTGGGCTCATGGGCCTCTCCACTTTCGAGCTCATTCAGGTAATGGACAA
>NZ_DBHLDX010000091.1:1524-5994 GCF_057312375.1 Fretibacterium sp. | reverse complement strand
CACCCTGCGGACGATATTCACCTTCTCCTGATTGTCGAAGACCGTACCGTAGGCGACCAGGCGACGAATATCCTTTCCGGAGGCCGGATTAGCGATGATCCCCACCGTCGTGGGCGCTGCCATCCGCGTATCCTGCCGATCCGGGGCTCAGCCCCGGACCAGTTCCTTCGCCGCAGCGACGATACGCGCCTCGTCGGGAATCCAGAGCTTTTCCAGGACGGGGCTGAAGGGAATGGGGGTATCGGGGGCGGCGACGCGTTTGACGGGGGCATCCAGGAAGCCGAACCCCTCATCCGCAATGACGGCGGCGACCTCCCCGCCGAACCCTCCGGTCTTGACGGCCTCGTGCACCACCACCGCGCGTCCGGTCCTCTCCACGGACCCCAGCAGGGTCTCCCTGTCAAGGGGCGTGAGGGTCCGCAGGTCCACGACCTCCGCATCGATGCCCTCCGCCGCCAGCATCTCGGCCGCGGCAAGGGACTTCGGCACCATGGCGGACCAGGCGATGAGGCTGACGTCCTTGCCGGAGCGCTTGATGTCCGCCTTGCCGATCGGGACGATGTACTCTCCCTCCGGGACGTCGCCCTGCACCCCCAGCATCAGCTTGTGCTCCAGGTAGACAACGGGATTGTCGTCGCGGACGGCGGCCTCCATGAGCCCCTTGGCGTCCGCCGGCGAGGCCGGCATGACGACCTTGATGCCCGGAATGTGAGTGAACCACGCCTCGTTGGACTGAGAGTGCTGGGCCGCGGCCGAGACACCCGCGCCGACGGGCGCACGGATCACCATCGGGATCTTCGTCTTTCCGCCGAACATGTAGCGCATCTTGGCCGCCTGGTTGTAGAGCTCGTCCAGGCAGACGCCCATGAAGTCGGCGAACATGATCTCCACGATCGGACGCAGCCCCGTAGCGGCTGAGCCCACACCGAGCCCCATGATCGCCGTCTCGGTGACCGGCGTGTCCACGACGCGTTCCTTGCCGAACTCGTCCAGTAGGCCCGCCGTCACGCCAAAGCAGCCGCCGAAGATCCCCACATCCTCCCCTGCCAGAAACACATTGGGGTCCCTGCGCATCTCCATGCGGATGCCGTCCCTTATCGCTTCGCTGCAACTCATCTGAGCCATCGTTTTCACCCCTCCTTTTCGGAACGCGCTCAGGCCAGCACGTCGGTGAGCAGCTCACTCGGCGCGGGGTCGGAGCCGCTCTCCGCAAACCGGACCGCGGCCTCGACCTTCTGAACGATCTCCTTCCGCATGGACTCGAGCTCGTCCCCGGACGCGTACTTCAGCTCCTCCAGGCGCTTCTCGAGACGCGGCAACGGGTCCTTGGCGACCCAGCTCTTCTGCTCCTCGGGATCCTTGTACTTCCCGGGATCACCCTCGAAATGACCGCGCTGACGCCAGGTCTTGCACTCGATCAAGCTTGGCCCGTCGCCCTTCCGGGCGTTTTCGATCGCCGCACTCGCCGCCTCGTAGACGGCCATGACGTCGTTGCCGTCCACGCTCGCACCCGGTATGCCGTATCCCTCGGCCCGGTCCGCGATGTCGTTGATGTTCATGCCCGCCTTCTGATAGTTGGAGATGCCGTACATGTTGTTCTCGCAGACGAAGACGACCGGCAGTTTGTGGATGGAGGCGAAGTTGATCCCCTCGTGGAACGTCCCCCGGTTCGAGGCTGCGTCCCCGAAGAAGCAGACTACCACGTCGCCGGTCTTACGGTATTTGCATGAGAACGCCGCGCCGACGGCAATCGGGAACCCCGCCCCCACGATTCCGTTGGCCCCGAGGATACCCAGGTTCACGTCGGCAATGTGCATGGATCCCCCCTTGCCCTTGCAATAACCCGAGGCCTTCCCGAAGACTTCGGCCATCATCAGGTTGACGTCGCCCCCCTTGGCCAGCAGGTGTCCATGCCCGCGGTGGGTGCTGGTGATGTAGTCGCTCTCCTTCAGATTGGCGCATACCCCCGTGGCGACGGCCTCCTCCCCCACGTAGAGGTGGACGAAGCCCGGGATCCTTCCGGCCGCGAAGAGCTCGGCCGCCTTCAGTTCGAAGGAACGAATCATGAACATCGTCCTGTACATGTCCAAGAGTTTCTCTTTCGTGACCTTCATGCCCTTACCTCCTTAATCTGTCATTCACCTCGAACCCTGCCATTCACTCCACGCAGACGGTCAGGGACACCAGCGCCACCACGATGGAGCTGCCCTCTCCCAGCTGGGGGAGCTGGATCCCCTCCGCGACCATCCCTCCCTCCCGAACCTCGAGCTCCACCTTGCCGAAGGGAACCGACCCGGCCACCCGTTCCCTGTCCAGCCGCTCCGGCGTGGGGCAGCACACCTTCAGGTGAATGAACATGTCCTCCGGACGCTTCAATCCGGCCACCTCGAAGAGGCCGCAAAGGCAACTTCTGGATACGGCGTCGCGCACCGCCCGCATCGCCGCCTTCGTGACATCCCCCCCATGAAGATCCGACCCCATACCCAGCTCCACAATGAAACGCCTCATTGGCGTACCCCTCCCGCCTCAATATTGAATCTATTTTTAAGCGACGAAAATACCCTACAATAGTTATGACTCCGGTTACGATTTTGAAAAAGATTCGCACGAAGTTATAGCATATTTTTTATCTTTATGCTATATTTTATACCGTAGGAGTTGAAAAATCAATGGGGGCACAAAGCAATATCATAAAAAATAACATATTAATAGAAAGAATATCATTTGAACAGGACGGGCAAGGCAAAACGAAGGGGACGGCTGCGCCCAACGAAGGATTCGAGTACGGCTCCCTCGAGTGGTGGCACGAGACGGTGGACATCGAGAAGCTGAATGAGCTCCTGCGGAGTTTTGCCCGTCTCTTCCAGGTGGGCGTTTGCCTGCTGACCCCGAAGGGGCGGAAGGTCATCTTGGTGAGCGTCTCGGAGTTCTGCGACTACGTGCACTCGATACGCAAGGGAAAGGCCATCTGCGACGCGTGCGACAAAAGGGCCCTGCGGACCTCGCTGAAACAGGGGGACATTCATATTTACACCTGTTCCAACGGCCTCACCGATCTGTGCGCCCCCCTTCATATCAACGGCCGCCTCGCGGGCTTTCTGGCCTCGGGGCAGGTCCAGCCCGGGCTCACCGGCGACGCGGAGCTCGAGGCCATCTCGAGACGGTGGACCTTTGTGAGAAACGACGAGGAGCGCGCTTTCCTGATGGAAAAGTATCGACAACTCCCCATCATGGATGAGACGGAGCTGAAACGTGCGCTCGAGATCATACGCCTGCTCTCCACCCAGATCGTCGAACTGTGCGAGATCAACCTGGCCCGGCAGAAGATCCTGGAACAGAGCCTTCTGCTCTCCCAGCAAAGACAAAAGAGCGCGGGCATGGAGCACGCGCTTCACCGCGCCCAGCTGAAGGCTCTGAGGAGCCAGATCAACCCCCACTTCCTCTTCAACAGCCTGAACTGCATCGCGCGCCTCGCCCTGTTCGAGGCGGCGGATAGGACGGTGGAGATGACCGAGCAGCTCGCGGACTATCTGCGCTACACACTGCAGGAACAGGGAGAGCACGGATTGGTCTCTCTCGGCGAGGAGCTCCAGTGCGTGCGCAGCTATCTTGCCATATACCGTGTGCGGTTTGGAGACCGCCTCTCCTTCTTCATCAAGGAGGATCCGGAGGTCCGGGAGTGCTTGGTGCCCTTCATGCTGATCCAGCCCTTGGCGGAGAACGCCCTGATCCATGGGCTCGAACCTTCGCTTCGGGAGGGCAGGCTCTTGCTGACGGCGAAAAAAGACGGGGATGCCATTCACGTCGTCCTGAGGGACAACGGGGTGGGGTTCAAGGCGAGCGGCTTTCGGGAGGGGATGGGGTTGGCGAACGTCCGAAAGCGGCTGAGCCTCTACTATGGGAAGTCCGCATCCCTGGACGTCCGAAGCGTCCCTTGCGGAGGAACCCGTGTCGAGCTGCGTCTCCCGGAGAGGCCGGTGAACCTTCCATGATCCCGCAGACCGCGCTGCTCGAGTCCGAACTCCACGGCATTCCTCCTCTGAGGGCGCTCGTCGTCGAGGACGAGAAGCTGGAGCGCGATGCCCTGGTCATGCTGCTTCACGGCTTTTTCCCGGGGCTCGAGATAGAGGAGGCGGGAAGCGTCCCGGAGTTCGAGCGACTTGCCCGGGAACGTTCTCCGGACATCGTGCTGCTGGACATCAACCTTCCCGGCGGGAACGGAATGCTGGCCTTGGAGGAACTGCGCGGTGAAGGGCTCGGCGCCCAAGTCATGGTCGTCACGGCCCACAACACCCTTGCCAACCTGAACCGGGCCCTTGAGGACGAGGTCGTCACCCTCCTCCTCAAGCCGGTGAGGGCCCAGGCGCTGCGGGAGGCCGTGGAGAAGTGCATCCGTCGCCGGGAGGAGGAGATTCACCGGACTGCGCGCATCGAGGCGCTGGAACGGGGGCTCAGGGAGGCGCTCGAGGA
>NZ_DBHLDX010000091.1:0-1424 GCF_057312375.1 Fretibacterium sp. | reverse complement strand
GAGGAGGGCTCCGGCTCCTGAACGGGGCATCCGAATTCACACAGTAAGGGAGGAAGGATTATGGCGGAAGGGTCGAAGAGGGTCGTAGTCATAGGCGGAGGGACCGGGGGATACGTCGCCGCACTGCGCGCCGCGCAGCTGGGGGCCTCCGTCATCCTCGTGGAGAAGAACGCCCTGGGAGGGACATGCCTCAACAGGGGCTGCATTCCGACCAAGGTCCTGCTCCACACGGCGGAGCTGGCCTCTGCCGCCCGGGAGGGGGAACCCCTCGGGCTCTTCGTCAAGGAGGCCCGCGTCGATTGGAGTGTGTTGATGCGGCATAAGGAGGAGGTTGTCGCACGCCTCGTCGAGGGGGTCGGCTTCCTTCTGGGGGCCAATGGGGTGGAGGTCGTCCAGGGGAATGCGGTCTTCCGCTCTCCCGGGGAGGTCGCCGTCACGCAGGAGGACGGCACGGTGCGGCCTCTGTCGGCCGATGCCTTCATCGTCGCCACGGGCTCCGTCCCCGCGCTGCCGCCCGTTCCCGGGTTCGACCTGCCCGGAATCCTCACCAGCGACGGAGTCCTGGGGCTGGAGATGTTGCCTAAGTCCATCCTGCTCGTCGGAGGCGGGGTCATCGGCATCGAGTTCGCCTCCATCTTCTCCGCCCTGGGCGTCGAGGTCACCGTCGTCGAGATGCTGCCGGAGATACTGCCAAACCTGGACGTCGAGCTCGTGGGGTACCTCAGGCAGATACTGGAGGCCCGTGGCATCCGCTTCCTGACCTCCGCGACAGTCAAGTCGGTCCGCGCCTTGGGCAGAGGGTACGCGACGGCCGTCACGGCGGGCGTGGAGGAGGAGATCGTCACGGAGAAGGTCTTCGTCTGCACGGGACGCCGTCCCTTCACCCAGGGACTCGGGCTCGAGGAGATCGGGATCCGGACCGACCGGGGGCGGATTGCGGTTGACGAGCGGATGAGGACCAGCGTGCCCGGCATCCACGCCATAGGGGACTGTGCCTCACCCATCATGCTGGCACATGTCGCCTCGGCCGAGGGCGAGGTCGCCGCGGAGGCCATCATGGGGCTCAGGGCGGCCATGGACTACCGTGTGGTCCCGAGCGCCGTTTACACCGCGCCCGAGTTCGCGGGAGTGGGCCGTACGGAGGAGGAGCTGACGCGGTCCGGTCGGGACTTCACCGTAGGACGCTTCCCCATGAACTCCAACGCCAAAGCCCTGATCGCGGGGATGCCCGACGGAATGGTAAAGGTTATCTCGGACAGGGAAACGGGCGAGATCCTGGGCATGCACGTCCTGGGTCCCAGGGCCACGGACCTGATCGCGGAGGGCGCGCTTGCCATGAGGTCCGAGCTGACCGTCGACGAGATCGTCGCCACGATCCACGCACACCCCACCCTCGGCGAGGCGGTCAGGGAGGCGTCGCTGGA
>NZ_DBHLDX010000090.1:0-6069 GCF_057312375.1 Fretibacterium sp. | reverse complement strand
CCAGCGCATCGGCCATGGCCTCGTCGTCCCCGACGGGCACGAGCCAGCCGTACTTCCCGTGGTCCAGGATCTCGCCAGGGCCGCTGGGGCAGTCCGTCGAAACGACGCTGCAGCCGCAGGCCAGCGCCTCCGCAGCGACGTTGCCGAACCCCTCCCAGCGCGAGCTGATGGCGAAGACGGAAGCTCGCGCGATCCATGCGTAGGGGTTGGGGTCGTAGCCCGGAAGCGCGGCGCGCCCCGAAAGCCCCATCTCCGCGATTCG
This sequence comes from Fretibacterium sp., assembly GCF_057312375.1. Classification (NCBI taxonomy): domain Bacteria; kingdom Thermotogati; phylum Synergistota; class Synergistia; order Synergistales; family Aminobacteriaceae; genus Fretibacterium; species Fretibacterium sp. Next base: position 5,807 of record NZ_DBHLDX010000090.1, on the reverse strand, counting down.
GCGCTCCAGCAGGGGGCGTTCCTTCCCCTCTCCAAGGACGATGAGTCGGACCTCCGGCCTCCGTTGGGCCAGGCGGGCAAAGGCCCGCAGGAGCGTCGAGAAATCCTTCTGGTCCCCCAGGCGTCCGGCGCCAAGGACTACGGGCGGCTGTCCGCCCTCGAGCCATGGGTGCGGCGCGGGCGCCTTCGCCGCGGCGCGAATTTGATCGAGAAGTTCCGGCGTGACGACGGCGTTGTAGATGACGTGGATTTTTTCGGGCGGGAGGAAGCCAAGGGACCGCATCTCGTCCGCTACGCCGCGGGAGATGCAGACGCAGGCGGAGGCGCGGGGTGCCAACAGGCGGTAGCGCAGGGTGCGGAGGCGCGTCTGGAGGGGGCCACGTTCCATCGTGAACATGCTGCGCTGGGACAGGATGACCTGGAGGGGACCTCGCAGGATGACCTTCGTCAGCAGGGCGCGCATGGCGGTGTAGACGGGGAGCAGGAAGCCAAACTTGCCGCGCCGGACCTCGTTCAGGAGGCGTAGGAAGGACCCGTGGAGGTCAACGACCCGTACCTCCGGGGCGAGGCTCGCGAACATGGGGCCGCGCGCGTGCAGGAACAGGGCGGAAACAGGGAGTCCGCAGCGAGCCAGGGCGTTCGCCAGCCGCAGGGACGACCGCTCCGCTCCTCCCGTTCCCGCGTCGCGCAGCAGGAACGCGACAGGCGGCAGCCCGGCGTCCATACCTAGCGAGGCCCGCCGCAAAGTCCTGCGGCGAGGCGGTGGAAGAGCTCTCGAACGAGGAGGCCCGCTGTGAGGGCCGGCTCTCCACAGAGGACATCGCGCTGGAGCCTGCGGCCGATCCGCCGCCAGCACTGGGCCGTGTGGCGGTGGAGGGAGGGCGTGTGGGAGGCGGTTTTGCTCAGGATGTCGATCAGCTCGTCGGGGGTCGTGTTCTCGCCCCAGGCGCTGCGCAGGTACGTCCTCCAGTAGAGCCTCTCGGAGGGAAGTCCCGTCAGCCCCAGCCATGGCTTCGACTCGTTGATCATGTGGAGGATGGAGTGGGACGGGTCCTTCTCCAGACGACGGTTGTTGAACCTGTTGTCGAGCAGCTTGACGGAGCCGCGGAACAGGGAGTTGAGGATGTCCTGGTCGGCCAGTCGGGCGGCGTGTCTCCGGTGGGCGAGCCAGTCCATGGACGCCTGGAACAGGTTGCCCCGCTCTCGGATGCGGTCCAGGTCCATCAGCAGGACGCCGGCGTTGACGTAGGAGGCGGGGTCCCCGCCGTTCAGGCGCACGCGAAGGGCCTCGGCGGAGAGGCGGCGAAGCCCCCTTCCAGGGTGGTCCAATGCACCGGCGAGGCAGTTCCCGTCCAGGTTTACCTCCCAGAGCTCCTTCAGGTCCAGGTTCACCAGGGTGTCGCAGTCCAGATAGATGACCCGGCCGATGGAAAGCAGGTCCGGGATGAGGAGGCGATAGAGCGTCCCGACGGAACAGGCGTCTTGAACGAGGCCCACCGTTCGAGCGTCCAATTGGTCCCGATAGGGGGTGACGTCGATAAGGCGGACCTCCTGCGCGTACTTCGCGGCCGTGCGAAGGAACTTTTCGCGGGCCTCCTCCGTTAGCGTGCTGTCGTGCAGCACGTGTACGACGACGGGGCCCTCCGTGTTCTCGAAGATGGAGGTCATCACGACGCCCGCGTGTTGGCTGTACGTCCCCTTGGGGTCGTACAGCGCGAGGGCGGCGTGGACCGTCCCCTCCGGCCTCGTCGTATCGTTTGTCATGCTCCGGACCTCTCGCTCAGGATCGCCCTCACCCGCTCAAGGTCCTCCTGCGTGTCCACGCCGACGCCCTCGGCACTGGAGGCCGTGACCTTGACGCGGAGCCGGTGCCCGTGCTCCAAGGCCTTGAGCTGCTCCAGGGATTCCGCCTCCGCGAGCGGCGTCATGGGGAGCGCGGCGTAGCGCCGGAGGAAGTCCGCGGTGTAGGCGTAGAGGCCAATGTGACAGTAGACGGGGAGGCGCGGCTTGTTCCGCGGGTAGGGGATGAGGGAGCGGCTGAAGTAGAGCGCGTCGCCGTTCCGGTCCATGACGACCTTCACCGCGTTGGGGTTGTCCCGGTCGGCGTCGGCCATGGGGCGGCACAGCGTGGCGAAGCAAACGCCCGGCTCGTCCAGGAGCACCGCAACCTCGTCGATCATCGCCGGGTCCAGCAAAGGCTCGTCCCCCTGAACGTTGACGACGGCGTCTGCGTCCGGGGCCAGGATACGGAGGGCTTCCTCCGCGCGGCTCGTGCCGTTGGGGTGATCCGGAGAGGTCATGACGGCGCACCCGCCGAAGGCCTTCACAGTGGATACGATGCGCTCGTCGTCCGTCGCTACGGCGACGCGGGTAAGGCGTCGTGCCGCCATGGCGCGCTCGTAGACGTGCTGAATCATGGGTTTGCCGTAGATGTCGGCCAGGGGCTTGCCCGGAAGGCGGGAGGAGGCGTACCGCGCCGGGATGACCCCCAGGATATTTTTGCTGCTCATGAAATATGCCTCACGCGATGCCGGACTTCAGGAGGTCATGGACGTGCAGCATCCCCACGGGACGCCCGTCCTCCAGGGCCACGAGCACGCTGATCTCCTCCCGCTCCATGACGCGCATGGCCTCCGCCGCCAGCGCGTCCGGGCTGATGCCCTTGGGGTCCTTCGTCATCGCGTCCTCAATCTTCACGTGAAAGGCGTCCGTTCCCCGCCGGCCGATCAGGCGGCGCAGGTCGCCGTCCGTAAAGATGCCGCAAAGCCTCCCGTCCTCGTCCACGACGCAGGTAGCGCCGTACCCCTTACTGGTGATGGAGAACAGCGCGTCCTGCACGGAGACGCCGCACCGCACCGCGGGCAGTTGGCCGAGGCCGCCCATCACGTCGCGGACGCGCGTCAGGAGTCGCCGTCCCAGGGCCCCGCCCGGGTGGAACAGGGCGAAGTCCTCGCGCTTCAGTCCCCGCAGCAGCGTCACCATCGCCGCCAGCGCGTCGCCCAGGGCCAGTTGCAGCGTGGTGCTGCTCATGGGAGCCAGTTGCAGCGGATCGCCCTCCTTCTCGACGCGCGAATTCAGGACGATGTCCGCGTGCTGCGCCAGGGGGGACTCAAGGCCCCCCGTGATGGCGATCATCATCGCCCCCAGCCGGCGGAAGTGGGGGAGCAGCGCCACGATCTCCGCAGAGGTCCCGCTGTTGCTGACGAAGAGCCCCACGTCCTCCCGTCGAACCATGCCCAGGTCTCCGTGGGAGGCCTCGGCGGCGTGCAGGAAGAAGGAGGGCGTCCCAAGCGACGCCAGCGTGGCCGATATCTTGCGCCCCACGTGTCCTGACTTGCCCAGCCCCACCACGACGACCCGCCCGCTGCACTCGTGGACGGCGTGGGCTGCGCGCGTCAGCTCCGGCCCAACCCGGTCCGCTGCCTGCAGGATCTCGGTGGCCTCGGCCCTCATGAGTTGACGCCCCGCCTCCAGAAGCTCATGGTCCGAGTGCCGCTCTCCGGGCCTCTCGCACGGAAGTGCCGACGTCATCTTGCCCCGCCCCCTTCTCTTCCGCGTTCCGGGGCGTCCTCGTCCTGCCTCAGTCCGTCGGGCAGCGCCCGTCGCGCCCTGTGGATGGCCAGCACCTGATCCAGGAAAGCGCCCATCTCGCCCAGGGGGATCATGTTGGGACCGTCGCTTCGGGCCTTTTTGGGATCGGGGTGCGTTTCGGCGAACAGGACGTCGATGCCGACGGCCGCCGCCGCCCGCGCCAGCGGCAGGGCCAACGCGCTGTCCCCGCCGCTCATGCCGCCCAGGCCGCCGGGTCGCTGCACGCTGTGCGTGGCGTCGAACATGACGGGGTACCCCAGGTTCCGCATGGTCACAAGGGCCGTCATGTCGACGACGAGGTGGTGGTAGCCCATTACGGTGCCGCGCTCACACAGGATGACGCGGTCGTTTCCCGCCTCGCGGCACTTCGCCGCGGCGTACTCCATGTCCTCCGGGGCCAGAAACTGGGCCTTTTTGAGGTTGATGATCTTGCCGGTCCTTGCGGCGGCTACGAGCAGGTCCGTTTGGCGGCACAGGAAGGCAGGAATCTGAATGACGTCCGCAACCTGACCGACGGGCTCGGCCTGATGGCTCTCGTGGATGTCCGTCAGGATGGGCACGGCCGCAGTCCCCTTGATCGTCTCAAGCTGTTCGAGTCCCTTTTTCAGACCTGGCCCCCGCCATGCGTGGATGGAGGTGCGGTTGGCCTTGTCGAAGGACGCCTTGAAGACGTAGGGAAGGCCCCGCTCGCGGCACAGGCGCTTCATGGTTTGGGCCACCTCGAGGCCGAGTTCAAGGCTCTCCAGGGAGCAGGGGCCCGCCGCGACGGCAAGCTCTCCACCGATGGAGAAGTTTCCGATCCTGTACTTGTCCTTATCGAAAACAGCGTCCAAAAATAATCCTCTCCGTTCTGTTCCGGCGTCTTGGCGTCTGCGCCTCCTGCGTTGGAGTCGCTTTCAGGACGCCATGGGCACAGGTCCCATGAGGTTATTATAGACTGTTTTCTCCGTTTGGACGCCCAATGGTGTAGGGGATCGGTCTGCAGCGTCGGGTAACGTTATGATTGAACCTTAGTCAAACAATATGCTTTAGGAAGCAAAAGGATACTCACTTAAGGTACCCTATTTTTAAAGTTTTCCTCCTTTTTGTTGTGCGATAGGTTGTTATTAGCGAAATTAGGCTACCGTCACCCTTTGGCCGCCTCCAAATGACAAGGAAGGGGGCTGACCCTGAGGTCAGCCCCCTTTGCGTTGTCTATAGACCGGGCCGTCCGGCTTTAGTACATGTCGCCCATGCCGCCCATTCCGCCGGGCATGGCGGGCGCAGCGTCCTTCTTCTCCGGCTTGTCGGCGACGATGCCCTCCGTCGTCAGGACCATCGCGGCGATGGAGCCCGCGTTCTGCAGCGCGGAGCGGGTGACCTTCACGGGGTCGATGATGCCCGCGGCGACCATGTCCGCATACTCGCCGGTGCTGGCGTTCAGGCCGTTGCCGGGCTTCAGGTTGCGGACCTTCTCCACGATGACGTCGCCCTGGTAGCCGGCATTCTCGGCGATGAGGAACAGCGGAGCCTTCAGCGCGTCCAGCACGATGCGGGCACCCGTCTGGACATCGCCCTTGAGCTTCTCGACGAAGGGCTCGAGAGCCGTCGCGCAGTTCAGGGCCGCCACGCCACCGCCGGCGACGATGCCCTCCTCCACGGCCGCCCTCGTGGCGTTCAGGGCGTCCTCGATGCGGTGCTTCAGCTCCTTCTGCTCCGTCTCCGTCGCGGAGCCGACCTGGATCACCGCCACGCCGCCGACCAGCTTGGCCAGGCGCTCGTGCAGCTTCTCCTTGTCGTAGTCGGAGGTGGAGTCCTCGATCTCCTTCTTGATCTGCGCGGCGCGCTTGCGGATGTCCTCCTTGTCGCCGGCGCCCTGGGTGATGGTCGTGTCCTCCTTCGTGATGCGGACCTTCTTGGCCTTGCCCAGCATGTTGAGCTCCGTGTTCTCGAACTTCAGACCCAGCTCCTCGCTGATGACCTGACCGCCCGTGACGATGGCGATGTCCGCCAGCATGGCCTTGCGGCGATCGCCGAAGCCGGGGGCCTTCACGGCCGCCACCTGCATGACGCCGCGCAGCTTGTTGACCACCAGCGTCGCCAGGGCCTCGCCCTCGACGTCCTCAGCGACGATGAGCAGGGGCTTGCCCGTCTGCACGACCTTCTCCAGCACGGGGAGCAGGTCCTTGATGTTGCTGATCTTGCCGTCGTGGATCAGGATGTAGGCGTCGTCGAAGC
>NZ_DBHLDX010000089.1:3579-6354 GCF_057312375.1 Fretibacterium sp. | reverse complement strand
GGACGCCTGCTGGGGCAGGCAGGACAGGCCATGCTTCGGCGCGGCGACAGACGGATGGTGCGGACGTCCTGCCCGTGGGGACAGGAACGGCGGCTGGGGTGCCCGAAGGGGATGGATCCTAGACTTGCCCCAGGAGCTTCAGGAGAAGGCCAAGACGCTCGAAAAGCTGCGCATCGACCTCGATTACGCCCTTGCGTCAACCCCCATCGACCGGCCGAAGGCCCTTGAGCTCTACGGCCAGATTCAGAAGCTGAGAGACGAAATCCAGACGGCAGCCTTCACCAGGCGGTTGGACTGGATCGAAGAAGCCGCAGCTCAGCGCAGGCTGAACGGCACGGTCAAGCCCGGAGCCCCTAACCAGGGGACGAGCGGCGAGGCCGCGCCCGCAAAGTAATTCGGGAAAGCACAGAAAGCGAACGACAGGCCCCAGTTTGGGGCCTGTCGTCGTCCGTTCCGGAGGCGCTACAAAAAGCGTTCCACCTCGCCCTGTTGCTCCTCGATCATCGGCTCGTAGTGCTGCGGGGTCCGGCCGAAGCAGATGTCCATCTGCTCGTAGAAGGTGACGTCCTCGAGGCTGACGGGGCGCGGCACGATGGCGTCAGCGGTCGGCATGTAGCGGATGCGCCCCTTGTAGACCTCCACCACCGTCACGCCGCTGATCCCCTCGTCCAGCAGGATGACCGCCGACGCGCCGATCTGCTTGCCGAAGTTGACGTCGTAGGACGACGTGGAGCCGCTGCGCACGATGTGGCCGGGGATGACCTCGCGAATCTCCGGTATCTCGAAGACTCCGGGGACGTACATTCCGGAAACCTTCATGAACTGGCGGATCTGGGGGTCCTCCCGCATCATCGCCTCGAGGCGCGTGCGGATGTAGCGTCCCGCGCCGGCCAGACGCACGTGGCCGAAGGAGTCCGTGCTGTCCCCGCTGTCGGAGAAGTACTTCCCGTCCTCGCCCTTGACCCCCTCGGCGACCACCATGACGTAGGTGCCCGAATGGACGTCGGAGTTCAGGATGCGTCGGATGTAGTAGTGCTTCAGGTGCTTGTAGATCGCGTCGAAGTCCGCCACGATCTCAGGGATCAGGATGCAGTCCGCATCGGCCGCGATGCCGCCGCGAAACGCCGTGTGTCCGGCGTAGCGCCCGAAGACCTCCACGATCATGATGCGGTTGTGGGTCTTGCCCGTCGTCTTCAGGTCCTCCACGATGCGCGCGATCTTGTTGATGGCGGAGTCGCCGCCCACGGAGTAGGTCTGCAGGTCCAGGTCCATGGTCTTCGGCGCGTGAACGCAGGGAATCCCGTGCTCCGCCAGGTCCACCACGACGCTACCCGTGTCGTCGCCGCCCGATATCAGCAGGCCGTCCAGGTTGAACTTGCGCAGTCCCAGCAGGATGCGGTTGTACTTGTCCGGGTCCGGTATCTTCGATATCTTCACCCGGCTGTGCCCGGCGTCGCTGCCAGCAAAGGAGGAGTTGACGTGGTCCGTGCGCTCCTCGTCCAGGAACACCAGCCGGTCGAAGTCCACCAGGTTGTAGAGCCCCGCGTAGCCGTTGGGGACAATGTACGCCCCGATGCCCCGCTGCATCGCCGTCTTGGCCGCGCCACGCACGACGGCGTTCAGCCCTCCGCAGTCGCCGCCCGACGTGATGATGCCGATGTTCTTCATTTTCTTTCCCATTGATAAAGCCCCCAAACGCGCCCCTTCAGGGCACAAATTTCAGGTTTTCTCATGCAGGACACTATTTTATCCTATCTTCGGCGGAAAGAATCAATCCCATCGGGAATATCGGTACTCCAGGTGAATGGGGCGGTCCTTGATCGACGGCCCCGGAAAGCGCGCCGCCGTTTCCGGGTTGTAGGTCAGCGCAACGGAGGTCCAACGGTCTGGCGTCCAGATGCAGCGCAGCATGATCTTCCCCTCCGCCCAAGCGTTGGGCAGGGGCCGCTCCTCCGTCCTGCCGAACCGGCTGTTGTACGCCTGCATCAGCGCCGTGTAGAGCCGCTCATCCTCCTCCCCGCCCGCAGTCTGCAGGTACACGGCCTTGGACTTCAGCCCCTTCTTGCCGTGGAAGGAAAAGACGAACAGGGCCGGACGCCCCTCAAACAGCCCCTCCATGGAGAGGTAGTCCCCGTCCTGGGTCTTCGCGACCGCCCCGCTCCGCTCCATGCGCAGCTTCGTCCGATTGAAGGGGTGGCCGAAGGGCAGGGACATGAAGGCGTCCGCGCTGTTCGAGAGCGCCTCGGCAGCCACCGTGGCCAGCACCGCAAGGCACGCCGCGGCAAAGAGCACCAGGGTCCTCGTCCTTTTCATGTCTGCCTCCTACCGAGTCCTCTGCCGGAACTCCCACACCAGAAGCCACGCCGCGGAGGCGTCTTCTCCGCTGCCCTCCGTGAAGACGGCTCGGAGGCGCCGCGTGGAACGTCGCTTGATCCGTTCCGGCAGGATCTCCGCCCGCGCCACGACGCGCTTCCTGCGGTCCAGGAAGAGCATCGTGCCACCGAAGAGCACGTTCTCCTTCGTCCCGTTGGTGATGTTCACGTCCAGGTGGCCCCAGAAGTAAGCTATCCCGTGAAAGGAGAGCCCCGGCCGCCCCGCAACGCCGCCCTCGCGGATGAAGGCCCGCGCGGTCCCGCAGGACAGGGCCAGCAAGAGCAGCACAGCGAACAACGCGGCCCCGCGCCAACCGAGCGTTTGTCGTCTCAAGAGCAAAACCTCCCCTCCAAGTGAGGAACCCCACGCCCGCCAGAGCGGGCCCGAACCGATCGAACGCCT
>NZ_DBHLDX010000089.1:1759-3479 GCF_057312375.1 Fretibacterium sp. | reverse complement strand
TTCATGGTACGCTATGTTCGTACGCTCAAGAAGAGGGGGCCGCGCCCCAACAATTTTACTATTAAGGATGGAGGGGATGGACATGGGCGACGCACCCGTGACGAGGGCCAAGCGGACGAACGATCTGTGGCTGACGGAGGAGAGCAGCGAGGGCCTGCGCCTATCGCTGAAGGTGACGGACGTCCTACACCGCGAGAGGACGAAGTGGCAGGACATCCTGGTGGTGGACACGCCGGAGTACGGTCGCACCCTAATGCTGGACGGGGCGTTTCAGTTGACGGAGCGGGACGAGTTCACCTACTCGGAGATGATGGCCCACGTGCCCCTTTGCTCCCACCCGGATCCGAAGCGCGTCCTGATCGTCGGCGGCGGCGATGGGGCCATCCTGAAGGAGGTGCTGAAGCACCCCGGCGTCGAGCGGTGTACGCTCATCGACATCGACGAGCGCGTCATCGCTGCGTCGAAGGAGTGGCTGCCCACCGTCGGCTGTGCGCTCTCGGACCCCAGGGCGGACGTGCGCTGCATGGACGCGATGGAGTACCTCCGCACGACATCCGACCGGTTTGACGTCGCTATCGTGGACAGCACCGACCCCGTGGACTTCGCCGCGGGACTCTTTCAGTCGCCCTTCTACCGGGACCTGAAGGCCGTCCTGAACGAGCGGGGCATGATGACGGAGCTGACGGAGTCCCCCTTCACGGACACGGCGCTGATGTGCCAGTCCATCCGCGAGATGCGCGCCGTCTTCCCCGTCGTTCGAATGTACTGGGGCGTCGTGCCCACCTACCCGTCCGGCATGTGGACCTACGGTGCGGCCTCCCTCTCCGCAGACCCGGCCACCCCCCTGCGGGAGGTGGCCGGCACGCGCTGGTACACGAACGCCATCCATCGCGCCGCCTTCATCCTGCCGCCGTTCCTCGAGGAGTTGATCCGCGAAAATTGAAAGAGCTGCTGCAAAAGCCGTTGAAAAAACTCGCCCTGATCCTTGCGCTGGCTGCGACGCTCACCGCCTGCCGAGGTGTGGCAGCGGCGCAGGATGGGGAGCGATACCTGCCGGTGTTCCAGGACGACCGAATGGGCCTCTACTTCCTGGACACGGAGACGATCCAGCGTCAGGAGGGCGGAGACGTCTTCCTGTTTCGTTACAAGAGCGTCATCAGCTGGCGCTATCGGGACAAGCTGCTGCAGAGGACGCGGGACAAGAGGGAGCGCGAAAAGATCAAGCGATGGGCCTACAGCATCGTGAGCCTGTTCTACCGGCCGGAGGACCGCACGGCCCGCTTTGCCATCACTGCGACCTTCACCAGGACGGACAAGCTCCTGACCCGAACGCCCTACGACCAGCCCTTTACGTCCGTTTCCCGTTCCCCTGCCGTGGAGGCCCTGTGCGACGCGCTGATGCGGTTCGTCACCGCCCATCCCGAAGCCGTGCAGGTCCTGCCCCGGTCGGACGGGAGGTAATCGCCGCCCGCGCTTCGACGTCCCTGACGGGACTGTGTTCCATTACGGCGAGGTAGTCCTCCTTGTCGACGAGGTTCCAGTCCACGACTACTCCGAATCCCTTCCTGAACATGGCGTCCAGCCAGATGCGCATACTCCTTCCGTTGCCCTCGCGGAACGGGTGTGCGACGTTCATCTCGACGATCTCATTGAAGATGCTCTGCGGCATCCGCCGATCGCCAAGAGCACTACATCGTATAGGACCGCCTTAAAGTGACTA